>CAYVEN010000052.1:0-13283 GCA_964450505.1 uncultured Dehalococcoidia bacterium
GCTCCTCATAGGTCAGAGACATGGGTTTGCCAAAGTCGCCTGCGAATTCCAGCTTCCAGTCAATCACGTCCACGCTGGGGTTCACTATATTCTTAGATACCTCGTAAAACACGTCGTTAGGAGTAATTACAGGGGGCATCCCCGCAACGTCGGTTACCGTAGACGGGGTAACGGCTGAGGTGTTCTGAAAGATGGTCCTTACGGCCAATCCTCCCACGGCGGCGAACAGCCCGAAGAAGGCGGCCCTTCTGATGAACTCCCGCCGCCCGGACACCGGTTCCGGGCTAAGACGCGCCATGGCTATACGATGCAGCTCTACCAAAGTGGCGCTAAAGGCAAGGAAAGAGACATAGGTGATAGACGTGTAGCCCAACGGGCCGTCTGCCAGAGATACGCCGAATAGACCCGCGCCTATCACAGGCGATATCAAAACCATGAAAACGAGCCATATAACCGTTGCCAAGATGAGACTTCTTACCCAACTGCTTTGCGGCAAGAAGGGTGTTCTAGAGGAGTAACGAACGTGAGCCACGCCCAAGACTGCACCAGCCAACACCTGGGTTACCAGCAGGATAGAAAACATCAGGGGTTTGGCCGCTACCTGCAGGTGCTCCAACACGAAGTCAAACAGCTCCGGCGGAGTTACGCTGGTGAGCCAATCTGCAATGATCTCGGGAAGGACGGGAGTTTCGAAAGCAAATCTCAGGGCTACCATGATCAAGGTCATGATGAGGCCGGAGATGAGGCCAATAAGAAGGCCTGCTCTGAACGTAACCCGAGATGACTGTGGTATAGTCTGCTCTTCCATGATGCCTCTCCCCTAGAGCACTATAGGCGTCTCCCTAAGTACACTATAATTCTAGCATAGCCGCTTCTAGCAACGTAAGAGGGGCTAGAGAACCGTGACGACTCTATACTTAATAGCAACTCCCATTGGGAATCTTCAAGACATCTCCTTAAGGGCGCTGCAGGTACTTGAGGATGTGAGCCTGATAGCGGCAGAGGACACCAGGACTACCCGGAAACTCCTGCGTCGCTACAACATAAAGACGCCGCTGGTCAGCTATTACAAAGACAACGAGAGCGTGCGCACACCCCACATATTGGACGCTTTGCTTACAGGCGCCGTCGCTCTGGTTTCCGAGGCCGGAGTGCCTACCATCAGCGATCCAGGCTGTGAGTTGGTCGCCGCCGCTGCGGAGGCGGGATTCACGGTGACGGCGGTGCCCGGGGCTTCCTCTGTCACCACGGCACTTGCTGTCTCCGGCCTGCATGCCGACCGGTTTCTCTTCCTGGGTTTCCTACCGAACAGACCAAAGGCACGCCGCGAAGCGCTGGCCGCGGTAGCCGGCGAGCCTTATACGCTGGTCATCTTTGAGGCTCCCCACCGGCTGAAGGCCTCCCTGCAAGATATGACAGAAATCCTGGGAGACCGCAAAGTGGCCGTGTGCCGTGAGCTAACCAAGCTCTACGAAGAGATATACCGCGGCACACTACCTGAAGCGGTCGCTCACTTTGACCGGCCACGAGGCGAGTTTACCCTGGTTGTAGAAGGAGCCAGGCCGGACGATAGCACGGCGGACTTGGAAGGCGCTGCAAGGAAATTGCGGGAGCTAAAAGAAGCGGGAATTACCGTCAAGGAGGCTACGGCTCAAATATCAACCGAGTATAGCCTGTCCAGGCGGCAGATCTACTACCTATGGCTGGAGCTGTGAGATGACCCGGCAACGTTGCCGGGTATGTCTGTGCTAGAATAGGCCGAATTCCATTCCGAAAGAGAGCAATTTGGCTGCTGAGAAGATTCTTGTTGCCGTAGCCTGGCCGTACACAAACGGTCAAGTCCACCTGGGTCACCTAGCTGGCTGCTATGTGGCCGCGGACATTTTCGCGCGGTACCACAGGCTGAAGGGCAACAAGGTGCTCATGGTGTCTGGCAGTGACCAGCACGGCACGCCGATAACCGTTACCGCTGAAGAGGAGGGGCTGACTCCACAACAGGTCGTGGACAAGTATCGTCCCTACCAGCTTGAGACTTGGGACAGACTAGGCATCACCTTCGACCTGTTCACCAGCACGGGCACTCAGAACCACAAAGAGGTAGTCCAAGATATATTCCGCACCCTGGAGGACAAGGGACTCGCCGTCAGGAAGACCACCCCCCTGCTCTACTCAGAGGTCGACCGCAGGTTCCTGCCGGATCGCTACGTGGAAGGGACCTGCCCCTTCTGCGACTACGAAAAGGCCCGCGGCGACCAGTGCGACGACTGCGGCAGGCCAATGGACCCGCTGGAGTTGAAGAACCCGCGCAGCCGACTCAGCGGAGCCACGCCGGAGGTCCGTGAATCGGAGCACTATTTCTTACGTCTCAGCGTTCTGCAAGACGATTTGCTGGAGTGGGTGCAGGGGCAAGCACACTGGCGTCCCAATGTACTGAACTTCACGCAGGGCTATATCAAAGAGGGCCTGCACGATAGACCAATAACACGCGATATAGACTGGGGCGTGCCCGTTCCGGCGGCGGACTACGGGCAAAAGCGCGTGTACGTCTGGTTTGAAGCGGTAATAGGATACTTGTCTGCCTCCAAGGAGTGGGCCGCGCTCCAGAACAGGCCGGATGCGTGGAAGGAGTTCTGGGAAGACCCGGAGGCAAGGACGTATTACTTTGTGGGTAAGGACAACATCCCCTTCCATACCATCATATGGCCCGCGATACTTATGGGGTACGGCAACGGCCTTCACCTCCCCTACGACGTGCCGGCTAACGAATACCTCAACATGTACGGCGGCAAGTTCTCCAAGAGCGAGCGCCGCGCCGTATGGGTAACCGATTATCTGGAGCGATACGAGCCTGACCCACTGCGGTACTACATCTCAGCGAGTATGCCGGAAACCTCCGATACGGACTTCACTTGGGATGAATTCGTGCGCCGCAACAACGATGAACTGGTGGCAACTTACGGCAACCTGGTGCATAGGGTGCTCACGTTGGTTCGGCGGGGCTTCGATGGCAAGGTTCCTCAACCGCATGAACTCACCAACGTTGACCGGTCGCTGATGGCCAAAGCCAACGAAGCCTTGAACGAGGCTGGGTTGCACATATCCAAGACCCGGTTCCGCGAGGGGCTTCGCGCCGCGATGTCGCTGGCGCAAGAGGCCAACCGGTACTTGGACTCACAAGCGCCGTGGCACACCATGAAGAATGATCGTGACAGAACGGCCACGACCCTCTGGGTAACCCTCCATACCATATCCGCGTTGAAGACCGTCACCTACCCTTACCTGCCCTTCAGCGCAGAGCGATTACACACCCTCCTGGGCCTACCGGGAACGATCCACGACCACGGCTGGTCCCTTCAGCAGCCGGAGCCGGGGGTCGAGTTGCCGTCGCCGCAGGCGCTCTTTACCAAGCTGGACGATTCAGTTGTAGAGGAAGAAACGCGGCGCATGGAAGAGGCCATAACACGCTAGTGACAAATTTGAAGACAGACCAGAGCATCCTGGATTTCATATACGAACCGGTACACCAGCAGTTGGAAGCGGTGGAAGATAAGCTAAAATCCCTTTCCAATCAGGAACATTCAGCCTTGGAGGGACTCCTTGCTCATACCTCCTTGATTCCGGGCAAACGGGTGCGCCCGGCAATAACGCTCCTAGCAGGAAGAACGCAGTCTGGAGGCGAAGAGTTGCTGGTAACCATGGGTGCCGCCGTGGAACTCCTCCACGTAGCCTCTTTGATTCACGACGACATGGTCGACCACGCTTCGCTGCGGCGTGGACGCGCCACGGTAAACAGCCTATGGGGCAACAACATTGCGGTGATGTTCGGCGACTTCATGTTCGCCGTTTCAGCGGTGCACGTATGCGATACGGGCAACGTGAGGGTGGTCCGTCGTTTCGCAGAAACAATCATGGAGCTTTCAACAGGCCAGATCTTGGAGTCATTCGGCGCATTCAATGCCAACTGCTCTCTTGATCAATATAAGGACCGCATATACAACAAAACGGCAACTCTGTTCCGTACAGCTGCGGAAAGCGGGGCTATTCTAAGTGGAGCGCCCGAATCGACCGTTCAGCTATTCGTCGAATACGGCCGCAACTTGGGAATGGCGTTCCAGATAATAGACGACATCCTGGACTTCGAAGGGATAGAAGAGGAGGTAGGTAAGCCTGTGGGACTCGATTTGATCGAGGGCAAGGTCACGCTGCCTACCCTGCTGCTAATGGAGCGCTATCCGCAAGACAATACCATAGATGCTGTGTTCAGAGGAGAGGACCGCGAAGCCAATCACAAGCGTGTACTTGAAATGCTGCGCAACTCCTCCGTTCTGAGCGATTCATACGCAGTGGCCGGCGAATTCTGCGACCAAGCCAAGAGAACGCTGCTGCAACTCCCGGATACCAGAGAGAGAAAGTCCCTGATGGAGCTTGCTTCCTACGTTCTGGAGCGCCGTCGCTAGCTAAGCGCGTTGCTGCGCTACTTCGGGCTTTAGCTTGTCCATGTGTTGCTTGCGGAACTTGGCGACTTTGGGGCTGATGATGGCCTGGCAATACGGTTGCCTGGAGTTCCTGCGGTAATACTCCCGGTGATAATCCTCCGCGGGGTAGAAGTTGGTCAACGACGTAACCTCGGTGACAATGGAACGGTCCCAGATCTGCTCCTTGGTTAGCTCTGCAATCAACTCCTCCGCAGTCTCCTTCTGTTCCTCGTCATGGAAGAAGATCGCCGAACGGTACTGCGTACCGATGTCCGGCCCCTGGCGGTTCAGCGTAGTAGGGTCATGGATGGAGAAGAATATCTCCAGCAGTTCACGGTATGAGACCAGGTTGGGATGGAAGACCACCTGCGTTACCTCTGCATGGCCTGTAATCCCCATGCACACCTGCTCATAGGTTGGATTGGATACGTGTCCGCCTGCATAGCCCGACGTCACGCTTTCCACTCCGCGCACCTGCTCGAAAACCGCCTCCAGACACCAGAAGCAGCCGCCGGCAAGCGTAGCAACCTTTACTTGCTCATCCATCTTATCTTTATCCTTTATGCGGAAGCGGTGCTCTCTAACTCTTCAAGGTGATACTTCTCACCCTGCTCCAACGCATCCTGTATGGCCTTTATCAGCCGCCTTGCCGAGTCGGCGGTGATCTCCACAGCGACCCTGGCGCTCAGTCCTTCACTATCATTGACAAAGTCTATGTTTATAGCATGGTCAAGCGGAGCATTGAAGGGATGGTCAAATGAAACGTTTGCATGGCGCACTTCAAACCAGCCCTTTGGCCCCTTGGCAGTGCCGGACATCAACGCCTTTTCAGTAATCATTGTGCACATGGTTCGTGTCTCCTACGCAAGATGCCTGCCCAAGAAGTCCCAGAGCTTGCCCCAGCCGTCCATTGCTTGCTGCTGGCGGTATGCTGGCCTGTCGTAGTAGAAGAAGCCGTGGCCTGCGCCGGCGTACATGTGAAACTCGTAGTCCTTGTTGTGCTTCTTCAGCTCTTCCTCATGCAGATCCACCTGCGCCGGTGTAGGGCTCGAGTCTTCTTCACCGAACAGCCCCAGCAACGGGGCTGACAGGTCCGCGGTGTAGTCTATGGGAGCAACCGGCTGCTGAGGGCTAAGCTCGTCCTGCGACATCACGACGCGGCCTCCCCAGCACTCAACGACGGCATCGAATCCCTCGCTGCGGCAAGCCACCAGGAAGGCGTGTCGCCCCCCGGAGCAGGTGCCGAATATGCCCACCTTACCGTTGTGAATAGGAAGGGAGCGAAGATACTGCATGGCAGCTTCTGAATCGGCGACTACTGAATCATCCGACACGCCGCCCTCTGAGCGGACTTTGGCGGCAACGTCGTCAGGAGTGCCATGGCCAAACCGCTGATAAAGGTTGGGGCAAATAGCCATGTAGCCGTGATGGGCAAATCTACGGGCGGTCTCACGGTAAAACTCGTCCCAGCCGGGCAAGTGATGCACCAAGACTACACCGGGAAACGGGCCCGGGCCAAGTGGCTTGGCAAAGTAGGTGTACACCGGGTCGTCGTTGTAGCCTCTGATGGTTATGGTTTCCGCAAGCATGCCTTCATACATATTGGTCTCGTACATGTTCCCCCTCGTATTCGGTGGATTTAGACGCTTTATCTCATTTAGGTTAGGGCTTGTCAAGACGCTCTTGGGAACTGAAGGTCAGCCGAAGGTCAGTGAGAGTGAGAGCCCACGTCCATAAAGGCTTTTACGGCGTACCAGACAAACATTTCCGGTGTCAGTCCCAACGTTCTAGCTGCCTCTCTTATCTGAGATGCCATTGGGCCGGTGAAGGATGCGGTAACTCCGCGCTCTTCGTCTGCCCAGACCAACACGTTCCGCAACGTGGAGAGTCCCATTTCCAGGACGACCGGATCGGGAGCGTCACCGGGAGCCTTGCGGTGAAAGCGAACGACGCCATCGTCGCGTTCAGCCCAAAGAGTGTCGTCTATGTCAAAGCTGTCGGGCAGAGCCGCACCTCAGAGCTAGGCTAGCACCAGGGAGGCCGCCGAATGCTGCTCGTCGGCGAGATACGAGCTGCGCACTAAGGGACCCGCGGCCACGTGGCGGAAACCGCGCCGCATACCCTCCCGCTGCAGGTCGAAGAACTCTCCCGGCGTATAGAACTTGCTCACCGGCGCGTGCTTCTGGCTGGGACGCAGGTACTGGCCGATGGTGAGCAGATCGCAGTTCACCGCACGGAGATCGTCCATGGTCTCCAGTATCTCCTCACGGGACTCGCCCAGTCCGACCATCATGCCCGACTTGGTGGGCATATCCGGCGCCATCCGCTTGACCTGCTCCAACAGCTCCAGCGAGTAGTCGTAGTCGCCCTTGGGACGTACGCCGTGGAAGACGCGTCGTACCGTCTCTATGTTGTGATTCAACACATCCGGGCGAGCGCGCACCATGGTCTTCAAGCCGTTGCCCTGGAAATCAGGGATCAGCGTTTCCACCTTTATCCCGTCCACAGCATCCGACATACGCTCTTTGATTCTGAGCACGCACTGAGCGAATATGAACGCTCCGCCATCGGGCAGGTCATCGCGGTTGACGGAGGTGATGACAACGTACTTCAACCCCAGACGCTCTACCGTTCTGGCCAAACGGTCCGGCTCCTCCAGGTCAACGGCCAGCGGTTTGCCGGAGGTAACGGCGCAGTAGCGGCAGGCCCTGGTGCAAATATCGCCCAGGATCATGAAGGTGGCCGCGCCTCTTTCCCAGCATTCGCCAATGTTGGGGCAGCGAGCCTCCTCGCAAACCGTATGCAGGTCGCTGTCCCGCAAGAGGTTGCGCAACCGTACGTAGTTCTCACCGCCAGGTGCGCGCACCTTGAACCAGGACGGAAGTCTGCGGCCTTTCTCAGCAGGCTCTACTGTCATGTCATCCCAAAACGGCGTTCAACGTCGAAAAACGTAACTTCAATAATCTTATGCTATAGCAGGGTGCTGGTACAAGTGGGACTGAAGTCTTAAGCAACCAAGATATTAGCTTGGCGACAAGTCACAAAAAGTCATAGATATATCGACTTAAAGTAACGGATGAGTTACATTCGATGTGATATAGTAGCGGGAGCCCCATAGAGGGGAGTAGCCCCGCCCTAGACAGGAATGGAACAAGAGGCGTGAGTAGAAGTGCAGATGGTAGACATCTGCAGAATTGTCCATCTTCGGTGTCATGTAATGCGATGGCATTTTAGGATTAACGCGTTTTTGGTGCACATGTTTTCCGGTGTGGTCGCCGTCTTGCTGATCTCTTGCGCGGATGAGACGCCGACGGCGCTTCCCTCACCCACGCCTACGGCAACATCCATACCCACGCCTGCGCCTACCTTCACACACACGCCTATACCGACCCCAACGTTCACTCCTAGACCCACGGCTACACCCACACCGACTCCCATGTCTGAACCCACAGCCACACCTATTCCCATATCTACACCTACAGCCGAGGAGATCGCCATCGCCCGTCTGGCCGAGATCATTCCGTGGGTGGCTGTGAATCCTCCAGACAGCTATCATTTACACACGAAGGAGAACCTCACTAGCATATGGCTACTGGATGCCAATCTTGGCGCTGCGGTTGCGAGACTCCCTTGGCTTAAGGACGGTGTGGACTCCGTAGAATCCTCCGTTACACTCCACATGGCGCGTCTCGCAAGTGCCGATACCGATATAGCGAGAATGGTGGCATCCCTACCGTCGTTCAGCGACGACATTACAGCTACGGAGGTTCAAGCTCTAGGTAACCTGACCCGCATCTCACACATTGACCATCAACTAGCCGAATCGATAGTGGGACTACCGTGGTTCAGCGACGATATTACAGCTACGGAAGCTCAAACACTACGTGGACTGACCCGCATCTCACACACTGATCCCCAATTAGCGGAATCAATATTGGAACTTCCTCAACTGGCGGAATCGATAGCGAACCTACTCTGGTTCAACGGGCAAATTACATTTCATGGGGATGAAGCACTACGATTACTGGCCCGCATCTCACACACTGACCCCCAAGTGGTGGAATTAATAGTAGGACTACCCTGGTTCAGCGACGACATTACAGCTACGGAAGTTCAAGCTCTAGATAATCTGGCACGCATCTCACCCGCTAACCTTGAGCTAGCGAAGCAAATCCTAAGCTCTTCCAGGTTTGAGGTCGAATCTAACGCACTTAGTACTTTGAGAAGGAGTGCTCTAAGAGATCCTGAGCTGGTATCGTACTTGAGTGAATATGCGATTAGTGAGAGCGGAGGCGTGGGAGGCTTGGTACTCGCCGGCATCAACCATATCTTAAAGGCCATGAAACAGAGGGATAACTGGAATTACGACTTGGATCTGGAAGATCCCTGGTGGAGCCGTCTGCTCTCACAGCCCTGGTTCACTGATGGTCTGAACAAGGAAGAGCTCGTCTTGATCGGCGCCCTCAGCTTCATATCCCACCCCCAACTATACAACGACCTGGTCCAGACTCCCTTCACCCGGTCCTCCACCATGTCACTCCCCCTAGCAGGTAATGTCAACCTCTGGATCTTCCAGCCTAAACCCTTCCACCACAGCCAAGAAGATATGCTCCCAATGTTGGAGGACTCGGTGCGGATCATGGAGGAGTTCATGGGAGTGCCGTTCCCCGTATCTGACGTCATCCTTGTGATCCCGATCATAGGGCCTGAGGTGGACCACGGAATCGGTGGAGGAGCGCATTGGGGCAGGTACATCACGGTCACAAGATATGAGACCTCTCCGCTGCATGATATCTGGCAAGTTACTAACCGGGAGCTATATACCACGAGGTTGCTCACTACTACTTTGAAGGTGAATTCGGCCCTCCCTGGCTCGTAGAAGGTGGGGCCGAGTTCATGTGGATGTACATCAGGGAGAAAAGGTCTGGTACGGGAGACATCGACAACCAGCATTCGGGAGCCTTTGCGCGGCTCCAGGAGCACTGCTATAGCCGTGGGATAAGGAGCCTTCAACAGCTGAACGAACTCCAATCCCGCGAGCCAGACCTGCAAACCGTGTGTCACTACAGCCTGGGGGCATACTTCTTGCTCAGCCTCTACACAACGCTGGGTGAGGAGGCGACGTCGACAGCTTTGAGAGAGCTCTACCTCCTGTTACAGTCAGAGGGTTCTGCCGCAGTGACGGAAGAGGAGATATACCAGGCCTTCCTGAGAAACACGCCGCCCGGTCTGGAAGATGAGTTCCTTGCCCTGTACAGGCAATTTCACACGCCTGACTTCATGGCAGAGGAAGCTGAGACCCCCTTGCCTGCGTAGGCCCCCGTCTGTACCTGCACCGCAGCTCCTGAGAGAACATGGTGGGAATGTGTAGACCGTAGACCGACTTCGCTTTTTTTGAATACCCCGCTAGAGAGGAGTATATTAGAGCTACCTGAACTCTCAACTACCCTGATGACATTACAGAGCATAGAACGCGGCCAGCCGGTGCGCCTTGAACTGGTAGGAATGGGGCGACTCGGTGAGGCGCTGGCCTACCTGGGGGATAAACCCGTCTTTGTGTTCGGCGGCATACCGGGCGAGGAAGTGGACGTGGAGATAATCAGAGAGCGCCGCCACTACATAGCGGCTGAGGTGGTGGAGGTGGTCAGGCCGTCGCCGCACCGGCAGCAACCGCCGTGCCGGTATTTTGGAGAATGCACGGGGTGCCAGTGGCAGCACGTTGCATATTCGCACCAACTTGAGATGAAACGCCAAGCCGTCGAGGATGCCCTACAGCGCGTCGGGGGCTTGAGCGATGTGCCAGTCTCCCCTACCCTGCCCTCTCCCCGGGAGTTCGGCTATCGAAACCACGCTAGGTTCACGGTCAGCCGGGAAGGCGGGCGATTGGGCTACGTTCACCGGGAACGGCGCCGTTTCATCGATATCGAGCGTTGCCTGCTGATGAACGATTCCATTAACGACATTTTGAGTCGGCTGGACGGTCATTGCGGTGAAACGACACAGGTGGCAGTACGCTCCGGCGCGGAGACGGGCGACAGGTTGATTCAACCCACTCTTAGGAGTGAGGACGTGCCTCTGGAGACCGGGCAGAAGACCTACGTGGATTCCGTAATGGACCTCCGCTTCAGGGTAGCCTCTCCGTCCTTCTTCCAGGTGAACACGGAGCAGCTGGAAAACATAGTTGGCTTGGTGAAGGAGTCGCTGGGGCTCACGGGCTCAGAGGTGCTGATAGACGCTTACGCGGGAGTGGGGACGTTCGCCGGTCTGCTGGCTCCGTATGCCTCCAAAGTAATCGCCATCGAGGAGTCTGCGGCGTCCATAGAGGACGCGCAATACAACCTGAGGCACTTCAATAACATAGAGATCCGCAAAGGGAAAACGGAGGAAGTGCTGCTAGAGATGGACGAGCCGATAGACGCTATGATAATCGACCCTCCACGAGCCGGATGCCAGACGGCGGCTTTGGAGTCGATCGTCCGTCTTGCTCCTCAACGGCTCATCTACGTATCCTGCGACCCCGCCACCCTGGCAAGGGACCTGCGCATCCTCAGCGGGCCGTTCAAAATCGCATCGGTGCAGCCGGTAGATATGTTCCCGCAGACGTATCACGTGGAGTGCCTGGTCACGCTTACCCGCAGACCGGGCCATCCCATCACGCTGGCTTCTGCTTCGCCGAGGCGGCGGCAAATCCTCAGAGAACACGGCATACCGTTCAACCTCCTGCCATCTGAGTCGGAGGAACCGCCGGTTGAGGGAAACCCGGAGGAGTACGTTCAAAGAGTGGCGCTGCATAAAGCGAGAAACGTAGCGGAAAGGGTGCGCCAGGGCTTGGTGCTTGCCGCGGATACCGTTGTGGTAGACGGCAACAGAGTACTGGGCAAGCCCCGGACTGAACTCGAAGCTATGGAGATGCTGCGCGGGCTGCGCGGAGGTACGCACGAGGTATTTACGGGAGTAGCTGTCCTCGACAGCGGTTCCGGAGAAAGCCGCAGCGGATACCGCACAAGCAAGGTTACGATGCGAAACTACAGTGAGGACGAGGCCAAGGCATGGGTGGAATCGGGGCAAGCCATGGACAAAGCCGGTGCTTACGCCTTACAGGACAAGGTGTTTTCTCCGGCAGCGTCGGTAGAAGGTTGCCATCTTAATGTAATAGGCCTTCCCATGTGTCTATCTGCAGACCTACTGCGAGAAATGGGCGCGAAGCTCGACCCGCCGCCCGCGATGGAAAGCTGCGAGACGTGCCGGCTCGGAGGAGAGACATCGTGAACTTCTTTGGCGTAGGAATATTCGAGATGCTCTTCGTAATGGTGGTGGCATTGTTGGTGTTGGGCCCCTCCCGTATGGTGGAGGTGTCTCGCACTCTGGGTAAGTACGTGCGCGAGTTGCAACGCGCTACTTCAGAGATACCAAGGCTAATAGATCTGGACGATCTGGAGGGAAAACCCCCTACCGGCAAGACCACCGAGCGCCAGCAGCTGCCATCCACCGCCAAGCAGCAGCAGGAGAGCGATAAGGAACGTTGACAACAGAGCAACAAGAAGGGCTTACGTTAAGGGACCACCTGGAAGAGCTGCGGCGCAGACTGTTCGTCGCCGCGCTAGCCTCGGTGGTTGGCGCCGTGGTCACTTTCATCTTCCACCGGCAGATCCTGCTGTTTCTGCAACGCCCGGCAGCCGATCTTCCCGGCTTTACTGGCGCGCCTCTTATTTTCACGGAAGCAACGGAGATGCTGGGCATCACCATGAAGGTCTCCTTCCTGGGGGGAATAATCCTAGCGCTCCCCGTGCTCACCTACCAGGTGGTGATGTTCGTCACGCCGGGCTTGACCCCCAAAGAGAGGAAATACCTGCTGTTTCTGCTTCCCGGGGTATCGCTGGCGTTTGTGCTGGGAATAGCTTTTGGCTACTTTGTCTTGATCCCGCCGGCGTTCAGGTTCCTGCTTACATTCAACTCGGATATTGCTGCGCCAATGATACGCATTGGCAACTATATAAACCTCATAGTGAATCTGCTGTTCTGGATGGGGCTGGTCTTTGAAACGCCGATACTCATGTTCACCCTGGCTAAACTGCACGTGGTCAGCCACAAGACGTTCGCCAAGTGGCGCAGGTTGAGCTTTGTGCTCGCCTTTGTGCTGGGAGCGTTGATTACCCCCACGTTTGACCCCATCAATCAAACGCTGGTGGCGCTACCCATAATAGCGCTGTACGAAGCGGGGATATGGCTGGCCTGGCTGGCACGACGCGATGCGAGTACAGTATCGGACGCCGTTCCCGAATCCGGCGGGTAGAAGAGGAGAGCCCTCAGCTGCAGAGGCTCCTTCTACGTCCTCAAGGGGCCTGTGACTAAGTCTTGGCTTCCTCTTTGGACTTAGCCTTAGAACCTGACTCGGCATCACCGGCTTCGTCTTCGGCATCGGCGCGGTCTTCCATGCCTTCCTGGCCGCGCCTGAAGGCGCGGATGCCTTTACCTATAGCGCCGCCAACTTCAGGAAGCTTGCCGGCGCCAAATATGATAAGCACTACGACAAGCAAAAGTACAAGCTCCGTTGGACCTACTCTAAACGGCATATCGGCCTCCACCCATACGGTGTCATCATAATAGCGGAGTCGGGACGGCTAAGCAAGGACGAAGGGTGTATTCCGATTCCTTGACCGGCAAGAGGCTGCTACCTATACTTTGAACCAGCGTGGGGCTGTAGCTCAGTTGGGAGAGCGCCTCCTTTGCAAGGAGGAAGTCAGGGGTTCGAGTCCCCTCAGCTCCACCAACCGGTACGGAAGCTAGCACCGAGCCGTTAAGGGCTAC
>CAYVEN010000053.1:0-13225 GCA_964450505.1 uncultured Dehalococcoidia bacterium
TGCTCTCCCTGGAAAGAATGGGCGAGAAAAGCACCGATAACCTGATACGAAACATTCACGTCAGCAAGAACCGTCCCCTGGCAAACATCCTCTACGCCCTGGGAATCCGTCACGTTGGCTATGAAACGGCCGATGCCCTGGTGCGTCACTTCGGCTCGATGGACGGCATTGCACAAGCCTCAGAGGAGAGGCTAACCTCGGTTCCCGGCATTGGGCCCAAGGTGGCCCAGAGCATCGCGGCACACTTCGCGCAGGAGAGCAACCTTGTCGTCATCGATAAGCTGCGCCAAGCCGGCGTGCAGCTGGAAACCGATGCAACGGCGCAGGACGTGAGCAGCCTTACTCTAACCGGGCTACGGATGGTAGTCACCGGCCGGCTAGACTCCATGAGCCGCTCACAAGCGGAAGACCGTATCAAAGAACTCGGCGGCTCGGTGGGGAGCAGCGTGAGCAAGAAGACCAGGTACCTGGTTGTTGGAGAAGAACCCGGCTCCAAGCTGGAGCAAGCCCAAAAGCTGGGCACGCAAATCCTAGATGAAGCGCAGTTCCTCAAGCTGTTGGAAGGCAGCTTGGTGGAAGAAACCGTCTCATAGAACACTGAGTTTAATCATGTCCAATAAACCGCAAGAAGAGTCCATAGATACCCTGGCCGCCACCGCTGGCAGCGATGCCCCTCTCGTCGACAGCATGGTGCCGCCCGTTTACCAGGCATCCGTATTTGCCATCGAAAACCTGGAGGACACCGACGACCTATTCGAGGGACGAAAGCCCGGGTACTTCTACAGCCGTGACGGCAACCCCACCACGGATGCCTTCGCCCAGGCGGTTGCGCTTCTGGAAGGCGCCGAAGCAGGCGCGGCCTGCTCCTCCGGCATGGGCGCCACCCTTGTCGCCCTGCTTGCCGCCGCCGAGCCTGGCACGCGCTTGGTCGCGGCCCGCGATCTGTACGGCAAGGCCACAGCCCTTATACGCACGGTTTTCTCCCCGCTTGGCATAGATGTCGAGTTCGTAGACGGGCAGGACGCGGGAGCCTGGGAACGGGCGTTGTCCCGGCCTGCCTGCGTAGTCTTCCTGGAAACCGAGACCAATCCTCTGCTCAGAGTGCCCGATCTGCCCCGTATCGCTGAAGCAGCCGGACGGTGCGGCGCAACCGTGGTCGTGGACAACACCTTCGCCTCTCCGTACCACGTACGCCCCCTGGATCTGGGAGCGGACCTAGTGGTGCACAGCGCCACCAAGTTTCTCAGCGGCCACGGCGACGTTACGGCGGGCGTTGTCGTGGGAGAGGGCAAGAGAATCGCGTCGGTCAAGAGCAAGGTCTCTCTTACAGGGGTCAACCTGGCCCCCTTCGAGGCATGGCTGGCTCTGCGCGGCCTCAAGACTCTGGGAGTACGGATGGCCAGGAGCAGCGCCAGCGCTTCAGCTATAGCGGACTACCTTGCCGGGCATCCCAAAATCCTCTCCGTCAACTACCCCGGCTTGGAGACCCACCCCGATCATCCCGTCGTGGCAAGGGTCATGCGCAACGGGTTCGGTTCCATGATCTCCTTCGAGGTGGACGGGGGATTCCAGGGAGCCTCCAGGTTGTTCAAGGGGTTCCAACGTATCAAGTACGCCCCCAGCTTGGGAGACGTAACCACCACGGTAACCCATCCCGTCAAGACGTCCCATCGCGCTATTTCCGCCGCGGAACGGAGTGAACAGGGGATCACGGATGGGCTCGTCCGTCTCTCCGTTGGCATCGAAGACGTCAACGACATCGCAGCCGACTTGGAGCGCGGCTTATCAGCAGTATGATCATAGTTCTAGGGCTGGGCAATCCGGGGTCTGCCTATACCGGGAGCCGCCACAACGTCGGCTACAGGTGCGTGGATATTCTCTCCAAGCAGTACAGAATACCGCTTGACCAGCGCCGCCGCCACGCCGTGCTCGGCGAAGGCGCTATGGAAGGAGAACCCGTGGTGCTGGCGCACTCTCGCACCTACATGAACCTCAGCGGAATAGCCGCCCGATACCTGCTGGACAGGTATCGCCTACCGCCTTCCAACCTACTTGCCATCTACGATGAACGAGACCTGCCGGTTGGGCAAATCCGTATTAGACCGCGCGGCAGATCTGCGGGCCACAACGGCGCCAACTCCATCATCGACGAGTTGGGTAGCCAGGACTTCCCCAGGCTGCGCATCGGTATAGGGCAGCCCGTTCAGCAGGACCCGATCGATTTCGTGCTTGGGCGCTTCACCCCGCAGGAATCTGAGATAATAGAGGAAACGCTAACCCGCGCCGCGGAGGCCGTGACCTGTATCGCCCGCTGCGGGATTGACGCCGCCATGAACAAGTTCAACCAGCGTGTGCAGGGCACTGCTGACCCTACAGAAAGCGATGAAGCTTAGCTTATTTGCGGCCCTGGCTGCGTTTCTCAGCGTGGCTTGCTCATTGGGAGGCAGTGAAAGCACCGCCGTTGTAACTCCGTCTCCTGCGCCAAGCCCAACCGCATCTCCCACTCCCCATCCGGCGACGCCGGTCCCGGCCACGCCTTCACCGACTCCAACTCATGTCGCAGCCACATCAACCCCGACTCCACGCGCCATACCCACGTCCACCCCAACAGCCACTGCGACGCCCACGGCCACGGAAATCCACTACCCCGCTCCACCGGACCGCGATCTCTATGATCTAACCAGCCGACTGGTCATCAAGTTGCAGCAGCCCATACCACGTGTAGTGAACTCTACGCCCGTAACCTACAAGGTCGGACGGCAGGACACCTTCAACGTTACCGACATTGCAAACCGCAACGTTTACCCACTGCAAGCCACTCTGCACGTGGTCACCGACCACGCGTACTGGTACATCGCCGACGGTGTCCAGTTCAACCTGGAAGACCTAGAGAATTCGGCAACGGTTTTCGAAGAAGAGATTCGCCCCAGGGTGACCGCCGTATTCGGCACGGAGCTTGTGCCAGGCGTAGACAACGACGTTCACCTAACTGTTCTGCACGCCCCGCTGTCCGGCGTGGCGGGCTACTACTCCTCAGCAGATGAATACCCGTCCATTGTCCATCCCCACAGCAACCAGCGTGAGATGATCTATATGACCTCCTCTCTGCCCCTCAATAGCCGGAGCTATTTGGCGACTCTGGCTCACGAGTTTACTCATGCCATCCAGTTTCGCTCCGACGATTCGGATGAAAGCTGGGTCAATGAAGGACTGGCGGAGGTAGGCGCTGAAATCGCGGGCTACATGCCCTCCTTCCGCAACGCGTTTCTCTCCAGGCCCTCCACCTCTTTGGTCAACTGGCCGGAGACCCACGGTTCCAGCTTCTACAACTACGGCGGCGCAAACCTCTTCTTCGAATACCTTGCGCAGCAGTACAGCACGGAAAGCCTGGGTATGCTCATGGAGCACCCCGACGACAGCATCCGGGGTGTGGAGGCTTACCTGCAATACGTGGACGCCGGCAGGAGTTTCATTGACGTATTCGCCGATTGGACGGTGGCCAACTATCTGGATGAGGACGATGGCGGGCCCTATAGCTACCCTGAATCGCAGGTGCGGGTAGCGGAGGTGCGGACCATAGCAGGACCAGCGCAGTTCCGGGACGAGGTGCCGCAATACGGGTCGAAGTACTACGAGATAGTCTCCAGAGGCCCAGTCCTCCTGCGGTTCGAGGGGCGTACGGAAACGCCCCTTGTACCACCCCCTTCCGCCGGTGGAGACCGTTGCTGGTGGAGCAACCGTGGAGACTCCATCGACGCCACTCTCACTGCGGAAGTCGCATTGCCTGATCAGGATTCCCTAGCCATGACCTACTCCCTCTGGTACAGCATAGAAGAAGGATGGGACTACGCCTACGTTGAGGTCTCCACCGATGGCGGTGAAACCTGGGAGGTGCTGGAGGGCAACCTATCCTCTGCTGCGGATCCCGTTGGCAACGCCTTTGGCCCCGGCTATACCGGGAGCAGCGGACGCTGGCTTGAAGACAGCGTCGACCTGAGCCCGTATCGTGGCAGGGAGGTGCTTCTCCGCTTTGAGTACGTGACGGATGACGCCCTCCACGGCGTCGGTCTCTGCTTGGACAACATCTCTATCACGGGTGCTTCTCTGGATGCCGCCGTCTCCTGGGAGGCAAACGGCTTCGTGCTGACTCCCTACGCCGTCCCCCAGCAGTACCTGCTTACCGTCATTGAGATGGGGACTGAGCCATCGGTGCGCCGCGTCGCGCTCGATGAAGAAGCGTCCGCCATAGTCCGGATAGAGGGTTCGGATAGCGGCTTCTCGAACACCGTCATTATCGTTTCCGCGGTACAGGAACAGACCCTGGAGCCCACCCCCTTCCAAATCGACGTAACCTTCCCAGACGGCGGCTGAGCCATGCTTGCCCCGGTTTACAGCCTGGGCACAATCCCGTATAGTTCACCACGCCATTGATTCAAGCGAGGTTTTGCCCATGCGTTTCCAGATAGCTGTGTTGCCCGGCGACGGTATTGGCCCCGAAGTGACCACTGAAGCAGTGCGCGTGTTGCAGGCCGTGGGTCGGAAGTTCAACCACACCTTTGATCTTACCGAGGATCTGGTCGGCGGGGCTTCCATAGATAAGCACGGGGTGGCCCTCCGCCCTGAAACCGCCGAGGCCTGCCGTCGCAGCCACGCCCTTCTCTTCGGAGCCGTGGGCGGACCCAAGTGGGACGACCCCCAGGCTAAGGTACGCCCGGAAGACGGGCTGCTTGCCATACGAAAGGTCATGGGGCTCTGGGCAAATCTGCGCCCCGTCAAAGTCTACCCGTTCCTGGAAGACTCCGGTCCGCTCAAACCGGAAGTAGTTCGAGGCGTGGATATCCTGGTGTTGCGAGAGCTCACGGGTGGGCTCTACTTCGCCAAGCCCAAGAAGCGGTGGAACACCTCGCGGGGCAGGCGCGGCGTCGACACCCTCAAGTACGAGGAGCGTGAGATCGAGCGCATACTCAGGGCGGGCTTTGAGCTGGCGCGGGGACGGCGTAAGAAGCTGACCTCCGTGGACAAGGCCAACGTCCTGGAGACGTCCCGATTGTGGCGGCAGATAGCCATTGAGCTGTCCCAGGAGTACCCGGACGTCGCCCTTGACCACATGCTGGTGGACAACTGCGCCATGCAGCTTGTCCTGAACCCCAACCGCTTCGACGTCATCGTGTCCGAAAACACCTTCGGCGACATACTCTCCGACGAGGCGGCCGTGCTCGCGGGATCCATGGGCATGCTTCCCTCGGCGAGCCTTGCCGGCGTACCGGACGCCACGGGACGCCGCCGTGCCCGCGGCATGTACGAGCCTATTCACGGCAGCGCTCCCGACATTGCGGGGCAGGGCAAGGCGAACCCTCTCGCCGCCATCCTCAGCATGGCCCTCATGCTGCGTTACTCCCTCGGCCTAATCAACGAAGGAGAAGCTGTGGAGCAATCGGTGGAGCAAGTGCTGGAAAGCGGCCTGTACACTCCCGACTTGGCCGGACCAGGGCAGCCTTCCATAGGCACCGACGAAATGGGCAAAGCCGTGGCTGAAGCCGTATTGCAAAGCTGACCAATATAACAGGCAGAGCGCCCCGGTTAAGGAGCGCCCTGCCTAGCTAGAGGGGTGCCTAAACTATCGACCCGGCAGTCGGTTTGTTGTCCATTCAGCGTCTATCGCCCTACTCCCGACTCGCATTCGTCCTGAATAACGAAAGTGCCGGTGGTTCTGTCAGGTCTGCGCCCTCTCTCCCGTCATTCCCGACCACGAGCGGGAATCCAAGCGGTGGAGGGACGCGTCCCTCCATCAACAATTCGACCGCGAATCTTTGCGCAGCTACTTGAAGGAAACGCTAGACGGCATCCCCCGGAAGCCTTGAAACCTCAACGAAGTCATTGGCTTCCCAGGACCAGGCAAAAAGGGCCGCTTCCACAATGCGGGAAGCGTCGATGCCCACCACAAGCTGCTGAACGGGGTAAGCGGGCCCATCGCCCCACATTGACTTGGCAAACCGGCGGTCGGTTCTGGAGAAGTAGGCCTGCCCGTTGGGATGAGAGTGGTAGATGACCACGGCGGGTGTGTCGGTGTCGAAGCTGCGGTCAAGGTCTATGGCGTCCTGGGCGGTGAATTCGTAAGCGGTTTCGGCCCCGCGATCAGGTACCGTGGAGTGAACGCCGAGCGTCTTGGCGTTGACGCAGGCATGGATGGCGTCGGCGCGGCTGCCGTCCGCCGGGCCGGTGAGCCAGCCGCAGGCCTCGTTGGGGTAGGATTTCCTGGCTTCGCGGTAGACGGCTTGAAGGAGATCGTTGGGAATGGTGACTGGTGAGAGTGTTTCCGGCATGGGGCAACCTCTATAGCCTTAGCTGTCCACTTCTATTGCCCAGGTCTTGCTGTCCGTAACCTCTCCTATAACCACCGCTCCTGCAACCCCGTGCCCTGCTAGCTGTTCGAGCAGAACGTCCACCTTGTCCCGGGGCGTCGATATGAGAAGTCCGCCCGACGTTTGGGCGTCGCTCAGCACCATCTGTACGGTATGCGACAAGCTTTCCTGCCAGCGGACGGAATCCCCCAACGAATCCAGGTTGCGCTGCGTCCCGCCGGGCGCTATGCCCTGCTCGGCAAGCTGCCAAAGTCCGGGGAGCAACGGCACCTTCGACCAGTACACGCGCGCCGAGGTCCCGCTGCCCTGCATCATCGCATTCAGGTGTCCCAACAGCCCGAATCCCGTGACGTCCGTGGCCGCGTTTACTCCCACGTGGCCCATGGCGCTGGATGCGCCCTTGTTCAACGTCTCCATCACGGCCACCGCTCCCGCCAGCACGTCTGCATCCACAGCCTGGTTCTTGCCCGCCGTAGTGATGATCCCCGTGCCTATGGGCTTGGTCAGCACCAGCACGTCGCCCGGCTTGGCGCCTGAGTTGGCGAGTTGGTCTCCCGGCTTGATCAGCCCGGTGACCGCCAGCCCGTATTTCGGCTCTGCGTCATCCACGGTATGCCCTCCCACTATCAGCACGCCCGCCTCCGCCGCTTTGTCGTAGCCGCCCTTCAGAATGCTAACCAATATCTCTCTGGGCAGCCCAACCGGGAATCCCACCAGGTTCAGCGCCAGCAGAGGCGTGCCGCCCATGGCGTAAACGTCGCTCAGCGCGTTGGTCACGGCGATAGCTCCGAAATGGTACGGGTCGTCGACAATGGGTGGGAAGAAATCGACGGTCTGTACAAGGGCAAGGTCGTCCCGTAGACGATAGACGGCTGCGTCATCGCCTGTCTGTGTACCCACCAATAGATCGGGATGAGATACGGTGGGAAGCTGGCTCAGGACCTGCCCCAGGTCCTCAGGACTGAACTTGGCGGCTCAACCTGCGCAGCTTGCTAAGCTGGTCAGCCTGATGGCTTCCTCTTGCATGAAGGCTCCCTTCTTGGAATTTGGACTGAACGTAGGAAAGGCCCCTACATTGTAGGCTTACCGAGGCTAGCCATACAAGGAGGGGTACCGCTCACCGGTATCTGGCAGGACGGTGACCACCACTTTGCCACGGCCCAGCCGCTGCGTGATTTTCATGGCAGCGAAGACGTTGGCGCCGGAGGAAACCCCGACCATAGTCCCAACCTTCTTAGCCAGCTCTAGCGTGGTATCCAACGCGTCTTGAGTGCTGACGGTGACCACTTCGTCTATCAACTCGCGGTCCAGTATCTCAGGAATGAAGTCGGCGCCCATTCCCACGATTCCGTGTTCCCCAAAACGCCCCTCGCTGAGCAGAGGAGACGTAGCCGGCTCCACGGCAATCACCTGCACGGAGGGCTCCTTCCCCTTCAGAGCTTGTCCCACGCCCGTGATGGTGCCTCCCGTGCCCACGCCCGCTATAAAGGCATCCACCCTGCGATCTCCCAGCACATCCAGTATCTCCCGGCCCGTTCCCAGGTAGTGGGCTCTTGGGTTTGCAGCGCTGGCAAACTGGTCCAGCAGGACGTATCCTTTATTTTGCTTAGTCATTCGCTGCGCCGCGCGTTTCGCACCGGCCATCCCCAAGTCAGAAGGGGTGAGATGCAGCGATGCCCCAAACCTGGCGATCAAGCGCCGCCTCTCTTGCGGCGCATTCTCCGGCATCACAATGGCAGACCGGTAGCCCTTGGCCGCGGCTACCATGGCCAGCGATACTCCCATATTCCCTCCCGACACCTCTACTATGGTGGAGCCCGGCGTCAGCAAGCCTGCGTCCTCGGCTTCCTCTACCATTGCAAGAGCCACCCTGTCCTTGATGCTGCCGCCCGGATTCATGCTCTCCAGCTTGGCGTAAAGCTCCGCCGAGCCTTCCGTCTCCATGGTATCGAGTCGCAACAGGGGGGTGTTTCCGATAAGCTGAAGCAGACCTCTTTGCACAGCAACCTCCGCTGGGCGATTTTGCCACGGCTGTCCGAGTGCGTCAAGAATGACGCATTCCGTCGGGGTGCCTCCGTAATTGATCCATCCACTCCGGTAGGTCCAGCAGGCCCTAGCCTTGGGGATAGAGTCCAATGGTAGAGTGTTAGTGAGGTTGTGAGAGGGAATTGTTTCAGACGTTATGTCAAGCTCCAAAGCTAAAACGAACCAACTTTTTTTGGGGGTATGAGAAACAAATCCGAAAGTAGTCGTAGAGGTGATGGAGTGACGGTTTTCGTCGTGGTGGTAGAGGCCGAGGAGATGCCTTACAAGGACGCCGATTTGAGACCGGGATAATCCGGTAGGGTAATCCGGGATGAGCCGCGCGTTCATGAGTCAATGATAGGAGGAACGCGGGCAATGAAGAAGGGGTAAATGGCGGGGCCTATCTGGAAGGGCGGACGGGCAGGCGGGGGTGTTTTGCGAGCGGGCGGCTTTGATTCTTCGACGCGGCGCGTAACCAGAATGACACCGCCCCGCCGCCAGGTTGCTTCGCTGCGTCGCAATGACGAAAGGAGTGGGAAGGGGAGTGGGGGTCTAGCTTCCCCTGGGCTCTGCTCTGTGCGACAATAGATGTTTCATCATGCCGAACCGTCTAATCAACGAAACAAGCCCATACCTCCTCCAGCACGCCGACAACCCGGTCGACTGGTATCCCTGGAGCGAGGAGGCCTTCGCTCGCGCCAGAGAGGAAGACAAACCCGTCTTCCTCAGTGTCGGCTACTCCGCCTGCCACTGGTGCCACGTTATGGCCCACGAGTCCTTTGAAAACGAGGAGACCGCCCGCCTGATGAACAGCGGCTTCATCAATATCAAAGTCGACCGTGAAGAGCGCCCGGACGTGGATTCCATTTACATGGGGGCAGTGCAGGCGCAAACCGGTCGCGGCGGCTGGCCCATGTCCGTGTTCCTCACCCCGGAAGGCAAACCGTTCTTCGGCGGCACATACTTTCCGCCGGTGGACAGCCACGCCATGCCCGGCTTTCCACGGGTGCTGCAAGCCATCGTAGAGGCGTACCGCGACCGGCGTAGTGACGTGGTTAACTCCGCAGACGAGCTTGTGGCGCATCTGAGGAGCGGCCTGATGACCTCCCAGGGACAGGAACCGCTGACCTCCGAGGTACTGTCCCGCGCCTTTGACGGCCTTGATTCCGAAATGGACAAGCAGCATGGCGGCATAGGCACCGCGCCCAAGTTCCCCCAGCCCATGACACTGGAGTTCCTGCTCCGCTACTACGCCCGCAGCGGCCGTACCGAGGCGCTGGCCATGGTGGACATTACACTGGAGAAGATGGCCCACGGCGGCATCTACGACCAGCTTGGCGGCGGATTCCACCGCTATTCCATCGACCCGTTCTGGCTGGTGCCCCACTTTGAGAAGATGCTGTACGACAATGCACTGCTGAGCAGGCTCTATCTCCACGCCTACCAAATCACAGGCAGCATGCAATACAGGCGTATTGTGGAGGAGACCCTGGACTACGTTCTCCGTGAGATGACCAGCCCGGAAGGCGGTTTCTATTCCAGCCAGGACGCCGACAGCGAGGGCGAAGAGGGCAAATACTTCGTCTGGACACCCCGGGAGATCGAGGAGGCGCTAGGCAAGGAGCAAGCCGTACTCTTCAATCGCTACTACGGGGTCACTCACCAGGGCAACTTCGAGGGGAGGAACATTCTCCACATCCGCGATTCCGCCGAAGCAGCGGCATCCGAGCTGGGTATCGGCGAAGAGCAGTTGGCAGAGGTTGTGGATAACGCCCGCGCCAAGCTCATGGAGCGGCGCATAGAACGCGTTCCTCCAGGCCGCGATGACAAGGTGCTCACCTGTTGGAACGGCATGATGCTGCGCAGCTTTGCCGAGGCCGCCGCCGTTCTGGGTCGCAACGACTATTTGCAGGCGGCGCTGGCGAATGCCGGGTTCCTACTCAACGCTCTTCGTTCTCCGCAGGGCCGCGTCCTGCGCAGCTTCAAGGACGGCAAGGCTGTCCTCAAAGGCTACCTGGACGATTACGCCAATCTCATAGACGGCTTGATTGCGCTGCACGAGGCCACTCTGGACCTGCGATGGCTTGACGAGGCGCGTTCCCTAGCGGACGGTATGCTGGAACTCTTTTGGGACGACAAAGAGGGCACCTTCTACGATACGGGCAGCGACCACGAGAAGCTCATCATCCGTCCCAGCCACCTGTTCGACAACGCAGAGCCCAGCGGCGGCGCCTTAGCCAGCGACGTACTCCTGCGACTGGCCGTTCTAACCGGCAACACCGAATACCGGGATCGCGCTGTCACCATGCTGCGCTCTCTCCGTATGGTTATGGCACGGGCGCCCATGGGCTTTGGGCACTGGCTGTGCGCCCTAGACTTCTACCTCTCCACGCCAAAGGAGATAGCCGTGGTCGGGCCTCCGGAAGACCCAGGCACCCGAGCGCTTCTGGACGAGGTGTTTGGACGCTACATGCCCAACAGAGTTATTACCGGCTGCCAACCCACCGGGGCCGATGGGTATGAAGGTTATCCCCTGCTAGAGGACAAGTACATGATAAACGATCTGCCCTCCGCCTTCGTCTGCGAGAACTACGTCTGCATGATGCCCGCCACCGACCCGGCTACACTGGCCGAACAGCTCTCCACGCCGTGATGGGTCAGCCAACTGCGCCCGCGGCAAGGATCATCACCCGCAGGCACTGAAAAGCACCCGGAAAGCTGTCAGACGTATAGGCAACAGTCACGGCATCAGGCCGCACTACCCCAGGTACCCACTCCGCCACGTCGGCCATGGCTGAATTGGCGAATCGCAGCGTAAGGGTCACCGGCAACGAGTAATCAACTGGCGCAATCTCGGCACGGCGTTCGACGCCGAGCCGTGCCTTCTCCTTGATGATGGCCTGCGCCATTGCGGGCGATAGTCCCTTTGCCGCGTACCTGGTCAGGGACGATTTCACCTCCGCCGTCTCTATGCCGGGGATCAGTTCCCTGGCCTGCTCACAGCAGGCCGTGTCGCCCGACACCATTACAATGGGCACGCCGTGATGCGCGGCGATGCCGGCATTGAGGCCAAGCTCCCCTTGAGGCCGGTCGTTGACCAGTATCTCCTGCACCACTCGACCCGAAATAGTGTGGTCCAGTATCCCCTGAGAACCCGCCCTGGCGTGATAACCCACGCACAACGCGGCATCGAATGTGGCGTCCAGACCGGCCATCATCGTCTGCGGCTTTGGCGAGCCGGTGATGAGCTGCACCCTCTGATCCAGCAACTCCGGCAGCAGGTTGCGCTGCGTGCCGTGGCTGTCGTTTACCACTACATCATCCGCCCCTGCCTCAATAGCACCCTCTATAGCGGCATTGGCCTCCAGGGTCATCAAACGCCTTCCGATATCGTAATCCTTGCCATCCCTGCCCGTGTGGTCGGCGTGCACCACTCCGCTGACCCCCTCCATATCGACTGAAATCAACACCTTGGCCGGCATACTCCCCTCCTTATACTGGCTGGTCGATATCGTATTCTATCGCGCGCTATCGAGGCTCTACAGGCGTCACGCGTTCCGTGGCGGCGTCATAGACGTATATAGCATTGTCTGCCCACAGCGTCATCTTGATCTCTCTGCGGGACTCGCTATGTTCAGCCACCTCAAGGTCAGCGATTTTCACCTGCGCGGAATTCAGTCCATAGCGAAGCCTCATGTCTCGCAGGGCTCTGTAGAAAGCGCCCTGGTACTCGCTGGCCTGAATCTTCTCAGGTGTCTGGCCGCTGACGAACCATGCCCTAAAATCAGGCTCGTAAGTGCACTCGTCTACAGACCCCAGAGGCGTAAGGTATCCGCCCTCGTTCGTTTTTGCGGTTGCCAGTGACGACGCCATCCCTGTCCCTGCAGCGAGACTGTCCAACCCGGCGCCAGCGGGCTGTGACCAGGCCAAGATAGCCGACATAGACAACGCTCCCAGCAGCATGGAAGCCGTCAGTATGGCCACGGTTCTCTTCATGGACATTCCAATACAGCCCTAGCCTATTTCGACTCTCCTCCGCAACGGCCTATCAAGTCCTATCCGTGTGAGAGGTATCGTTCCACAGATGGATGACCGTGTGCTCCGTGCCCACGTCCAGCACGGAAAGACTGGTATTACCCAAGGTAAAGTTGTTTCTATAGGTGAGGGGTAGATCCAGAAGGTGTACTGCCAGCACTAAGAGAGAAGCACCGTGTCCCACCACGACTATCGAATCATCGTTGAGGTGACGCTGCTTTATATGCCCGGCGGCGCGTGAAGCCCTGGCCAGCACATCCTCCAAGCTCTCGCCGCCGGGTGGCGTGTAAGTATCCGGCGACCTCTTCCAATGGGCGAAACCTTCAGGGTCCGTGGTTTGCCATTCTTCCTGTGTGACCCCTTCCCATCTCCCGTAGTTCCGTTCCCGCAGGTCTGAGAGCTCCCGCACATCTATTCCACGGCCTTCAACAATGACCTCAGCGGTCTTGCGAGTGCGTGACACGTCGCTTGCGTAGATGGCGTCTATGCGCGTGCCCGTAAGCCTGGACGCCAGGCGTCTCGCCTGTTCAATGCCCGTGGCGTTGAGTGGCGCGTCGGCGTGACCTTGGATTCTGTGCTCTTTGTTCCAGTCGGTCTCCCCGTGGCGCACCAGCATCCATACCGTCATTCGCTCTCTCCTTTAGTAGAATTTTACGTGTTAGCTAAGGGGTATTCGTTTCAAATGTTATGTCAAGTCCAAAGCTAAAACGAACCACTTTTTTCTGGAAATATGAAGAAACGAATCCGATCCTTCGGCAGGCTCATCTATGAAATGAGTGGCCCTGTCAAGGCCCTGAATCCAG
>CAYVEN010000054.1:0-12716 GCA_964450505.1 uncultured Dehalococcoidia bacterium
GACTGGCGCGGCGCATTCAGACCGCAGCAGACCCGCTCACCCTGAGCGTAGTCGAAGGGCCTGAATGAGTCCCCTATCATTGCCCCCACCCCGCTCATGGTGAGCTTGTCGAACCAAATGAGCGGAAATGTAGGGGCGGTTTCGAGAACCGCCCCTTTCGTCTTGCCCGTGACGACGGGCATCCACCTGCACGTAGGGGCAACCCTCGTGGTTGTCCTAGCTACCCATTGACAACCCCCACTCCCTCGTTGGCGAGCGTGTAACCCCACTCCGTCGTTGCGAACACAGAGGGCTTGGATCGCCTCGCACAGTTATGAGGCCCGGCCTCTCCAGTCCAGGTATCTTTGCGCGTTGGACTCCGCGCTGCTGCCTGATGAACGCTTCTGGCTTTTCTTCCGGGTCTTGTCCTTCTTTTTCTTCTTCTTGCTCATCGCTCAACCTTCTCCGGCGTGCTTAGTCCCAATTGCTGTCATCTTCCAACGCCTAAAGGGGCTAGCATCGGTTCGTTGAACCTGAGCGGGACTCTAGCACGGCTTCTGCCTCTGTTCAATGATTATGCCCTTCTGTGAGATGACTGGCGCTGACGGCGAAGGAGCGGAGCGATTAGGGACAGAAAGATATCGGACACCAGCAAGAGATGTGAATGGAGCGTACGCACGCTTGACTTCACACAGGCGCTAGCCGATACTCTTGCCTTGTTACCCGCTGAAGCATCCACGCTGAGGAGGCACGATTAAATGCAGGCAAGCGCACCCGCCTACGGCGCTCTCGGCACGTTGCGTCGAGTAGACAAATCCCTCTTCGATACCCTCTTTCCTAACGCTCATACGGGGCATCGAGTCCTTGCCTCGGTCTTTCTCATCGCCCTGATGTTCGCTTGCGCCAAGGCAAGGTTCTACCTACCCGAAAACCCCACCCCGATAACCCTGCAGACCTTCGGCGTGCTTCTCACCGGCGGGGTCATGGGCTGGAGGTGGGGAGCGGGAGCCGTGCTTGGATATATCGGGCTGGGCGCATTGGGCCTTCCCATGTTCGCCAGCTCCGACCCGTGGGCGTTCCGCACCCCCGTCGACGCTTGGAACGCCTCCATCGCGGGCGTCACCGGCGGCTACATCATCGGCTACATAGTGGCTGCGGCGGTGACGGGATATCTCAGCCAGGTAGGCTTCACCCACTCAGGCTCCCTGTGGGCGGTTGCCCTCGGCGGGCTGGCCCTGTACATCCCCGCGCTGGTCTGGCTCTCCGTCATGGACTTCGGGTGGCCGGCGGAAGGCAAGCTGTTCATCGACGGTATGTACATCTACATGCCCGGCGACATCGTCAAGATGCTGGGAGCTTCATTAGTCGTTACCGGGCTATGGAACCACGGCCAGCGCCTCAAAGGACTCTTTGGGAAAAAGCCGTAACGGTTCTGTTAGTTCCACCCCCAACATCCACTCCTACAAAACGCTGATCAACTGACCCCCCGCTGCGGCCAGTATCACCACCAGCCACGGCGGAAACTTCCAGAAGGCAAGCAGCGCAAACGCGGCCAGAGCCAGCGCAAAGTCGGCGGGTCCAAGGATGGCGCTCGTCCACACCGGGTCGTACAGCGCCGCCAAAAGCAGACCCACCACGGCGGCGTTGATGCCCATCAGCGCCCGGCGGAAGTTGCCCATGCTCCGCAGCCTGTCCCAGAAGGGCAAGACCGCCGTAACCAGGAAGAACGATGGCAGGAAGATGGCTGCCAGGGTGAAGACGCCCCCCATCCAGCGGGCAGGCGTATCCTCTATCACCGCTCCCAGGTAGGCGGCAAAGGTGAACAGAGGCCCCGGTACCGCCTGCGCCGCTCCGTATCCGGCGATGAATGCGTCGTTGCTGACCCAGCCCGGCGGTACTACCTCTGCCTGGAGCAGCGGCAGGACCACGTGCCCTCCGCCGAATACCAGCGACCCGGCGCGGAAGAAGCTGTCGAAAATCTCCAAAGCCTCGTACGACACCGCCTGTCGAAGCAGTGGTAGCCCGATCAGCAAGCCGGCGAAAACCGCCAGCGATGCGATAGCCAGGCCGCGGCCCACGGGAGGCCTGCTTACCGTTGCCGTCTCCGACTGTTCCCCGCGGAGAAACAGCCAGCCCAATACCCCGCCCGCCGCGATAACCGCCACCTGGAGCAGGGCGTTGGGTGCGGCCAGTATGGCGATGGCCGCTAGCACGGCCAGGGTAACGCGGGGCTTGTCCGGGCAGAGATTTCGCGCCATTCCCCAAACCGCCAGGGCAACTACGGCAACCGCCATAACCTTCAGGCCGTGCAGCCAGCCCGCATCGGCTATGTCGAACGAGGTGACCCCGTAGGCGAATAGGATGAGCGCGACGGCGGAGGGCAGTGTGAAGCCAAGCCAGGCCACGAAACCGCCCAGCAGCCCGGCGCGTATCATACCCACCGCGATGCCCACCTGGCTGCTTGCGGGGCCCGGCAGGAACTGGCAGAGGGCGACTATGTCGGCGTAGGCTTGCTCGTCCAGCCACTTCCGGCGCTGCACGTACTCTTCACGAAAGTAACCCAGGTGAGCCACGGGCCCCCCGAACGAGGTCAGCCCCAGCCGCGTCGTTACGAAGAGCACCTCCCACATCCGTGGAAGCCACCCTTTTGGCTTGTCGGTCGTCTCTATTTCAGGTTGAATAGACACTTGCCCCCTGCTGGTATGGCTTTCGGGTATCATAAAGGCTAACGGACGTGGATTACAGAGGCTTACAGGAGCGATTCAACATCGCTTACCCCAAACGTTTGGCGGTATAACGGTTGGCCTAGACACCAACAGCCGCTACCATATAAAACAAAGACTGGATATTCCGCACGCCCCCTTGAAAGGAGCACGACATGCCTGATCAGATCAGCCAAGCTCAACTAGACGCCCTCAAAAAGTACACCTCGCCCGAAATATCGGACACCATTCGCATGATGGGCGTTCGTCCCGCTACGGAGGGCTACCTGGGCTATGACATCCGTTGTCTCTTTCCTGATCTGGAGCCCATGGTCGGTTTTGCGGTCACGGCTGTCCTGGACAACCTCACCCCGGACCGGCCCGTTCGCCCTGACGTGCAGCGCTGTTACCTTGAATCCATAGATGCCTCGCCCAAACCCGCCGTGATCGTCATGAAGGCGGGAGGCCACAACAGAGTCCGCAGTCTGGTCTTTGGCGCCATAATGGCCAACACCGCCCGGTCTCTGGGCGCAATCGGGATTGTCACCGACGGCGGCGTCCGCGACACGGATGAAGTCCACGAGATCGGGTTCCATATGTTTGCGCCGGGCACGGTCTCGGCCCACGGCACCGGCGCGTTCGTCAACATGGTGGATACAGGCAACCCCGTCACCCTCAGCGACCAGATCATCCGCCCCGGGGACATAGTGTTCGCCGATAAAATAGGTGTAATAACCATTCCGCATGAAGTGGTTGCGGAACTCCCGGCCAAGGTCGAAGAGCTTCACCAACGCGAAACCAATCAGATATCCTTCCTCCAGAGCGAAGAGTTCTCTCTGCCTGAGTTGCTGAAACGGTCAGGGCTGGATTAGTCCCCGGTAATCCCTGGGAAGCGGGCGATGAAGACGTTTTGGGCCTTCCCTATTGCCGAACCGTTGTGGAGTGAGCCACAGGCGCCAAACTAGGATATAATTCACCCGATGCGGCGCGCTGACTCCAGACATAGACCACAACCTATTGAGCATTTCTTGCAACCTTTGCGGGATTTTGTTCACCAACAGGCCTCTAGCGGTATTGTCCTGCTTGCCTCCGCTGTTGTCGCCTTGGTTTGGGCTAATTCCCCCTGGTCGGATACCTATTACGACTTCTGGCACACGGAGATTGCTCTTGAAGTCGGCGCTTTCCATATCTCCAACGACCTGACGCACTGGATCAACGATGGCATCATGGTGATCTTCTTCTTTGTCGTTGGCCTGGAAATAAAGCGCGAGCTGATAGTTGGCGTGCTGTCATCTGTAAGACAAGCGGCCTTGCCCATGATCGCCGCTGTTGGTGGAATGGTGGTCCCCGCGCTCATCTATACCGCCTTCAACTTCAACTCGGAGGGCGCGGTTGGCTGGGGCATACCCATGGCCACCGATATTGCATTTGCCCTGGGTATACTTGCTCTGGTCGGTTCTCGCGTTCCCCTGGCCCTCAAGGCGTTCCTCGTTGCCGTTGCCATCGTTGATGATATTGGCGCGGTACTTGTAATAGCCCTCTTCTACACGGAAGAGATATCTATTTTAAGCCTGCTCACCGGCATAGGTATTTTCGGTTTGCTGGTTGCCTTCAATCGCGTTGGAATACGTCACCCGTTGCCTTATGTAATCACGGGTGTCTTTCTCTGGTTTGCCTTCCTCCAGTCCGGCGTCCACGCCACCATTGCCGGTATCCTTCTTGCCGCCACCATCCCGGCGCGCTCGAACACGGACCCCAACGAGTTTCTTGAAAGCGGCCGTGAGATCCTGGATGAATACGGAGAAGTAGGCAATCTGGGTGAAGGGGAGCCCGTCCAACAGAGGCGGCAGGTGGCTCTGCAGCACATGGAAAAGGCGCTTGCCCAGGCTTGGATGCCCTTGCAGCGGTTGGAGCATTTGCTCCATTCCTGGGTAGCCTTTGGCATTATGCCCCTCTTTGCCCTGGCAAACGCCGGCGTTGTCATTGGCTCTGACTTTGGGGCACATCTCTTCAATCCCGTGAGTACGGGGATCATACTGGGTCTTGTCATAGGCAAGCAGGTGGGCATCACCTTCGCCGCGTGGTTGGCCGTTAGACTGGATTGGGGGGCCCTGCCTGCAGGCGTCACCTGGCCCCAGATGTATGCCGTAGGATGGCTCGCGGGTATCGGCTTCACCATGTCCCTTTTCATATCCCAACTGGCTTTCGGTAAGGGAGAATTGCTCGATGTCTCTAAGATAGGCATACTCACTGCATCCATTATCTCCGGCTTGGTAGGATACATCCTAGTTCGCAAGTTTACTGCGGCGCCAAGGCGGAAGGTGTAAGGAGCTTAGGACATGGTCACCTTGGTCACAGGCGGCAACGGCTTCGTTGCTTCCAACATAGTGAGAATCCTCGCCGAGCGCGGCCACCAGGTGGTGTCGCTCGATATATCGGAGCCGGACGGCATGCTGAAGGCTTACTTGCAACCCTGGAGCGACCGCATAACATTCCGCACGGCGGATGTCCTCGACCTGAACGCCCTGGATGAGCTTGCCGTGGACCACTCCATCGACAAAGTCGTTCACGCCGTTGCCTACACTCCCGGGTCTCGTGGTCCCGTGGAGCACGACTACAGCCGGAGCATAGTGGAGGTGAACGTCATGGGCACGGTCAACCTGCTTGACCTCGCCAGGCGGATATCCGTGCGGCGCTTTCTCTTCGTCAGTTCCGGCGCCGTGTACGAGGGGGTGACTGCTCCCAGGCCTCTGAGCGAGGAGACGGCTGTCCACCCCAAAGCCCTCTACCGCATCTCCAAATACGCCTGCGAGCGCATTGCGGAGCGGTACAGGGAACTCCATGGCCTTGATACGGTGAGCGTCCGGCTCGGCGGCCCGTATGGGCCCATGGAGCGCGTTACCGGTTACCGAGCCAACATGTCCCTCCTGCACGATTGGACGGGGATGGCGGTGCGCGGCGAACCGATAGAGGTCATGCCTCAACCTCCCAGTGATTACACCTACGTTCTGGACATTGCGGCCGGCCTCGCCACCGTTCTGGATGCGCCCCGTCTACCGCACCGGCTGTACAACCTGGCCAGAGGCGTCGCCACCCCAACCAGCCGGGTTGTCGATGCGTTACGCGAGGCTTACCCTCAGGTTGAGTTCGTCGAGCCTGTACCCCCTGACCCGGTCAGCGACGAGACCCCGCACGTGGACGTCTCCCGCATCAGAGAAGACTTCGGCTTTGAGGCGACCACGGACGTGCTAAGTGGCCTGAAGGACTACTTCAAATGGCGCGCGGAAAGCGGCTACACGGGCTGAGCCTGTTTTCCGTTCGTGGTGAGCCTGCCGAATGGTCTTGCCCGTGACGACGGGCATCCAGGCGTGGAGGGGAGTTGCAGCCACCCACCGCACCGTAGGGGCACCCTCGTGGTTGCCCTGGCCTGTGAACGGATAGAAAGTTCGCCCGCAGTATCCCCCGCTCACCTAACCCCCTGACACTCTCCGCTTCCCCACAAGCAATCGATTTGATGGTACCATTGCCGCGTATGTCGTGGGAAACGTTCAGCAACGCCGGTTACGAAGGCGCGGTCATTGGCGGAGTCATCTTTGCTCTATCGCTCGTCGTGGCCGCGGCGGCTTTCTTTGCGATCCGGTTTGTAGCTGCTCGCCTGGACACGACCACCCCTTACGGCATCGGAGGCGTTGCCCTCAGATCGGTTCGAAACTCTCTCGTGGCCTTCGTGGTCGTCCTAGGCGCATATATTGGGCTGGACTTGGTCGAGCAGTTGGACCAGTGGCACACCGAAGTGCAACAAGGGTTCACCATTCTCGGCATCCTGATCGCTGCTCACGCTCTCTCCGCTGGCAGCAGCGCGACGCTCAATTGGTACATGGTCAACATCTCGGCGCGGACGGAGACATCTTTCGACGACCGGAGCCTACCGCTGCTACGCCGCTTCTTGCGGGTGTTCATCTATGGCCTAGCGCTCGTACTCATCCTTGACACTCTTGGCTACTCCATTGGACTGCTGCTTGGCGGCCTAGGTATCACCGGTCTCGCAGTCGCGCTGGCGTTACAGCCAACGCTGACAAACTACTTCGCCGGCACCTACGTTATGTCGGACCAGGCCATCAAGCCGGGAGACTACATTGAACTCCAGGGCGGGCCGGCAGGGTATGTGGTTGATGTGGGCTGGCGCACCACCAAGATCAGGACATGGTTGAACACCCTGGTCATCATCCCGAACGCGGTTATGGCCGATACCATCATTACCAACTACCAAGGGCCCGACCCGGCGCTCAACATCCTTGTCTCCGGCGGCGTCAGCTACACCAGCGACCTGCAGCATGTCCAGGAAGTGTCGCTGGACGTGGCCAGGGGCGTCATTGCCGACAACGACGAAGCCGTGAAGAGCATGGATCCGTGGTTCGGCTTCGACTCCTTTGGCGACTCGAACATCAATTTCTGGATATTCCTGCAGGCCACGGACCGCGTTGGTTCGTTTGTGGTGACCAACGACCTCATCAAACGGCTCCACGCCAGGTTCGCCGCGGAGGGCATCGAGATCAACTACCCGGTTCGCAAGATAGTATTCGGTGAGGAACCCCCAAGCGACGACCGAACTACTTAGCGTAAGGGGAGTTGGCTCCCTGTTAGTGGACCTGCTGATGCGCGAGACGCCTCACCCCGTGAGGTCGGCGACTACCACCTTTGTGCAGGCCGCGGCCAACGGCAGCGGCGTACACGGCTACATCAAGAGCGTAAGAGCGGGCAGTTCATAAGGCGCTGGTATGCCGAACCTTCGGGGGTCGCACTCTGTGGCAGGCAGGCTAGAGCGCATCTTAATGCGCTCTAGCCTAGCAACCCAGGGACTCAGCTCTACCAATCAGGCGAAACGGCTGAAACTGCGCGGAAAGCGAAGGTATTCGGGGCCGACGGAAGCACAATCCCGGCGTCGAGAACCTCCCAGGTCTCCAGGTCAACTGCCACGACCGATGCGTCGCGGCTGTCCAGGGCATACAGCCTGTTCGCAGCTACATGAACGTTTGCCGTGTCGGTTTCACCGAATGGGGGGACGAGTGGCAGAGGCTCCCCCTCCACGGAAAAGTCGTCAAGGGACACCCGGTACAAGTCCCCGTCGGCTGCGAGAACGAGGAGGTGCCCGCCGTCCTCAAACGCAAACTCCTTTGGTGCGGAAGGCAGACTGAGGCCGGTCGCGGCGGATGCATACGGATCGACGGCCACCAACCCTGGTCCAGCGATTCCGACCACTACTGGCGCAGCCGTGTGGGACTTGAGGAAGTATGGCCGAGCACCCGAACCGTCAGGGTAGGGGACGATTTCTGACGAGAATCCGCTTGTAGGGACGTGTGTGTGGTGAATGACTAGAACACCCTCGTCGCAGGCGAAGGCAATGTAATGGCCTAGATCGGCCTCCCCGTGCAGGTTGTTGCAGGGTTCACTCTCGTACACTGTCGTGCTCGTGTCGTCGTGGGCAAAGGCGACGACGCCATTGGGGACGTTCCTTTCACCGACGGCTTCGGCCTTGGTGACGAGCAAGTGGCCGTGGAATTCCAGGGCAACGCCGTGGTGTGGCATGTTCGCCATCACGGAATCAACGTCAACTTCCCCTCCAGAGGTCAACTGGTCCTCGGTGACCAGGCGGACTTCACCGGAGCCGTCGAAAAACACAGCCACCAACCCGCTGTGTTCGACAATATGAGCGGGGTTCGGGCCGGTCATAGAGAACGGGTGGATCCTGGGATCAGTCCTGTCGACATGATAGTGGGCTCCGTCACGGGTGAACTCGGCCCCGACATCCACGATCTCCACGATATTGTCTACGAAGTGGATCATCCAACTGTAGGGACTCATCCCCCCTGTCCCCTGGAGGATCCCGTTCGCAGCCGCGGCGGGCAAAGTCGACACCGCAAACGTGTCAAGGTCCACAACGTAAACCTCGGGAAGCGTTGCGGAGGCGGCCACGAGGCTCCCCCGCGTCAAGTCAAGCGCCTGAACCGTCGGAGTCGCAGTTGGGACCGCTGTGGGCGTCGCAGTTGGGACCGCTGTAGGCGTAGCGGTTGGGACCGCGGTAGGCGTAGCGGTTGGTTGGGGTGCTCTGGTTGGCGTGTCCTGCTCACTTGAACAGGCAAGCAGGAAAGCCAGACTGAATACGACAAGACCCAAAGCTATAGCCTGGGCCTGACGTCGCAAGTAATCTTTTAGCCCTTGTATTGATTCCATCTCTATTTCCCTCCTCTATAAATATTGAGACTATGTATCCTTTAGTTGTCCACGACACAGGGGTTCAATGACCTGTCCTACAGCCTTGAATCCACCGGATATATGCGTGGAGTCTCGCTCTTCTATTTTGATATCATGTCTCAATCAAAACGCGATAAACTATCAAAACGGAACCCGCTTGTCAATAGCCCGCAATGCCGTCCTTTGTTGTGCATGAAAACATGGGTGACACCCTCAGATAGCATGTTCTGTAAAAGAAATCCGGGAGCATGTGCGAGGGGGCGCGATTAGCTACAAAAGTGCCAGAAATGACAAGACCCCGAGGAGATCATTTCCTGGGGCCTGACGTTAACTGGGTGGGGTCGCCTGAGTTCGTGGTAGAAAACTTGGCTCCCCGGTGTGGCCGCCAGGGCGTACCTTCGCCTGGGCCTGGTTCCAGCTTCCACAGCCAGTATCGAGGCGCAAGCCACCAGAGTCAAGAAGGCCCAAGCGCCGCAATCCAGTTGCCCTAGCGCTCGACTGGCAGCAACGCCTAGATACTGGGGAGGTCAGGTCCAGAGCGGACCTCGCGCGCCAACTGGGAGTCACAAGAACCCATGTCACGAACGTCCTGGGTTTGCTTCACCTTGCCCCAGACGCGAGGTCATTGATTCTGACGCTAGGCGACCCTATCGAGGGAAATGGGTTCGGCATTCATACCTTGCGGTCCTTGCTGTGCCTTCCGGTGGACGAGCAAATCAGCAGGATCAAGGAAACGCAGAATCGGAGAACTTGAACGGCATGACAGCTAAGCTGAGATGTCTTGGACATAAGCTGCCAGCCCGTAACCGTCTACGCCACGACCGCGTCATCTCCAGTGGAGAAACTTCAGGACCTATAGCGGCTGGCCGGACTGCCAGATCCCTCCTGCCGGCCACTCCTGATCGAAGGACTCTCCGCGGGCAATTGCAGCAACTGGGGGCAGCAGAAAGCGCCTGAGTACTCCTGTGACGGACTCAAGGCTCACGGCGGTAGAGATTCCGGCGCGCCGCAAGAAGGCGGTCCATTGAGCCTGCTTGCTCACGTCGGAGCTAAACTCCAAGCGCAGCGCGAGAGGGTGCCCGACGGGCAGCTCAGTACCTCGTCGCTGGAAGGTGGCTGCTAGTGCTGCTGCCAGCGCCTCACCGCCGAATACGAATGTCGTAGCCATCGCCCATAGGTCATAGAAGTCCTTCATCCGCGTGTTCGCAATACCCAGACGGACCATCGCCTCGAACTTTTCCGCCACGACCGTTTCGCGCGGATACGTCTTAAGCCGCGGTGCAGGAAAGTCGAGGAGCGTCGGGAACTCGGCCTCGACGACGCCGGGAGTCACAACGTCCCCAAAGCCGATGTCTACTTGGAGAGCGATCCATGCTCCGTCGAGGTCTGCGGCCAGACGAACCCGGACGCCACCGTATTGCTGGGCGTCGCGGATGCGCTCCACATGCACCGACTCCTCAAGGAAGCGGAGGCCATCGGGTTCCACAGCCACCGTGCACAGTTCCCGGAAGACCGCCTCTAGGCGATCCACATCCGGCTCACCGAAGCCGAGCAGGTCCACGTCGCGCGTTGCCCGATGCGGGACGTCGTGCCACAACTCGAACAGGGTCGCACCCTTGAGCACGAACTGGTCGCGGTGGGCTGACTCCGCCAAGCGGAACAGGAGGCGCTCGTTCGCATAGCGGGTCAGCAGGTGGTTAAAGTCCTCGCTGCGTTCGCGGGCGAGGTTGAGCAGGCGTTGGCGAACCGAGGCGGCGAGATTCCGCCGACGCTTGGGACTCACGTGAGTGCCTCCACATAGGGACGCATCACGTGCGAGACGCGGCACACGCGAGCGTACTCGAAGAGTTCATCGGTGGTGCAACGGCGCTGACCAAGGCAGTCACGCAGCGCCTCGACAGCGATGTCGATTCCGATCTTGTTCCTGAACTTGAAGCAGTCCGCCACGGTCTTGGCCGGACCGTACACACGGACCTGAACACCTTCAATGATGTGCGCTTCTATCCCGGAAGTGCGCGCCTTCCCTGAAAAGCGCACGATCCGCAGACGCGTACCATTCGGGCGCGGCGTGCGGTCCTTCTGCCCGATGGCGAGCCATACCTCGAATGGTGTCTGCGTGGTGAGTTCATGAAAGCGCAGCGCCGAGAGCAGGCAAACGACCCCTCTTGGGACTCGCTTCGCGACTTCGGCGAGCGAGCGGTGTTCGCTGGGTGCGGCATCAACTAGGGTGTAGAGGCCTCGCCCTACCCGATCAAGTTCCCCGTTGCGTGCCAGTCGTGAGAGATAGCTCCCGGGGATCCCCGCAGCCTCCAGGTCTCGCGGCCGGACCACTCCCACTTCGCGCACCAGGTCGAGAACTTTGTCTGTCATCACGTGAACCATGAACAGATTATGCCTGATATGTCGGTACTTAGCAAGAACTACCTACATACCCAACACTCGCGTTTTTCGGAGCTGGACACGGACATGCTCGGGGCCTGTGCACGGCTCTTTCGTTGTCCGAAACCGCAGGAGAGCGGTAGACTGACCGGTGTATGGGTACGCCTTTGAACGAGGAACGGACGAAAGACGCAGACATGTCAGCATCCACGCAGAAGGCGGCGGACAGGAAGCTCCCAACCCGCCCTAGGGATGAGATTGCCAGACTCGGCGACGAGATATACGAGCGAGACATCCGTCCTCAGATCGAGGTCGACCACCACGGGGAGTATGTCGCCGTCGACGTTGACAGCGGGAGTTGGGCCATCTCCGACGATCTTCGGGCGGCAGCGAAGCGTCTGCGAACGCAGCACCCTGGCACTATCGACGTCTGGCTGCTCCGGGTCGGATACCGGGCACTGCATCACTTTGGGGGTCTTCCCCTTCGGAGTGCCAAGTGATAGAGGGTGTGGTGAACGCTGACCGTGAGCCAGTGGTAACCCTTGCTATTCAGGGCCCATCGGGTCAGTCACGGGAAATCGAGGCGGTTATAGCCACAGGCTTCACCGGATTCCTGACCGTGACCCCGGAGCTGGCGACAGAGTTGGGGTTGGCCCTCGTGGGTACTAGCCGGGCGACCCTTCCCAACGGCAGGGAGGTGACTTTCGATGTCTACGACGTCGCCGTGCTCTGGGACGGCCAGACAAGACACGTTTTGGCCGATGCCGTTGGCACCACGCCTCTGGTGTGTAAGGGGTCCGCGATCAACGCCAAGAAGTTGGAAGCGTTCGTGCTGGACCGGATCAGAGAAAACATACTTACCAGGGAGACACTGACTAAGTTGATAGACCTGGCCGAAGAGGAACTGAGTCTGTACAAGCGCAGAGCCATCAGTCGGCTTGATCGTCTGAATCGGGAAGCTGAGTCAATAGAAGAGAAGCTAGGCCACGTGTACGCTGCTTTGGAGAGCGGGACAGTGGATATCGATGATCTGGCACCGCGGCTGAAGGAACTGAGGGCCAGACAACGGGAACTCGATGCGAAGAAGGACGAGGCGTTGGACGAAATGAATCAGAGGGGCGACAGTCTCCCTGACCCTATAGCGTTTCGTCACCACCTAGGAGAACTAAAGGAGATCCTGCAGAGCGCATCATTCCTCGAGCGCAAGACCTTCCTCGGCTCTTTCATCAGGAGGATTGACCTCAACAAGCAGGAGGTCGGGATCGAGTACACGATGCCGATTCCTGTCAGCGATGGGTCAACGAAGACAGCCGAAGTACTGTCTGTAAGAGGCGTTGGCTCCCCGGGTAGGACTCGAACCTACGACCAATCGGTTAACAGCCGACCGCTCTACCACTGAGCTAC
>CAYVEN010000055.1:0-12419 GCA_964450505.1 uncultured Dehalococcoidia bacterium
GGTTTGGGCGCTACTGGGTGCCGCGCAGCCTGGGGTCGAGCACGTCTCTAAGTGCGTCGCCGAAGACGTTGACGCCAAACACCGCGATGGTCAGCGCCATGGCGGGGAAGATGCCCACCCAGGGCGCGCTGGCGAAGTCGATGAGGACGTCGCCTGCCAGCATCGCTCCCCAGGAGATGACGTCGGCGGGGAGGCCTACTCCGAGGAAGCTGAGAGATGCTTCTATGAGCACGGCGCTGCCTATGAGAGAGGTAGCCACCACTATCAAAGACGCAAATGTATTGGGCAGCAGATGGCGGAACATGATTCTGAAGTCGGAAGCGCCTATTGCCCTGGCCGATTCCACGTAGGGCATCTCCTTGATGCTCAGCGACACGGAACGGACGACGCGCGCCACCCTGGGCGTGAACACGATGGTCAGCGAAAGCAGGATGTTGTTCAAAGATGAGCCGAAAGCGGCCATCAGCGCCAGGGCAAGAAGCAGCGTGGGGAAAGCGGCGGTAGCGTCTATGAACCGCTGTACTATCAGGTCGAAGTAGCCGCCAAAATAGGCGCTGGTAACGCCGATCAACGATCCTATGGCGCCGGCGGACAACATGGATACTACGCCAACGTAAATGGATATTCGCGAGCCGTAGACTACGCGGCTGAAGAGGTCCCTGCCCAGCCGGTCAGTACCGAACCAGTGGGAAGCATCCGGTGCAAGGAGGATTGCCCTGCGGTTTACGTCCCATGGGTCGGTAGTAGCGAATAATGGGGCTCCGATAGCCATGACGGCGGTAGCCAGCACGATGAAGAGGCCGAAGGCCCCGAGTCGTTTGGTGGTGGTGAAACGCTGTAGAGATCTGGCCTGCTTCTTGAGCATGCCTAGGCCCAGCCGAGGCGGGGCCAGAGCTACATTGCTGCTGTTGTCTATCCGTTCTCTCATTTTCTATCCGTATCTTATTCTTGGGTCAAGCCAAGCATAGGTCAAGTCTACAAGGAAGTTTGCCGTTAGCGCCACCAGCGCAAAGTACATGATATAGGCCTGGATCATGGGAAGGTCTCTGATGAACATAGCCTGGATCAGCCCTCTTCCTATTCCCGGCACGTTGAAAACGGTTTCTATGACAACCGTGCCAGAGAAGAGAAAGCCTATCTGCACGCCTGCGATGGTGACCACGGGCAGCAGCGCGTTTCTTACGCCGTGCCTCATAATGACGGCTCGCTCCGCCAGCCCTTTGGCGCGTGCAGTGCGAACAAAATCTTCTCGCAGGACCTCAAGGAGCTGGGTACGGGTCATGCGCAACAATAGACCCTGACTGGCAAAGCCAAGCGCTACCGCGGGGAAGATCAGTTGCTGGAAGGCGACTGTGGGATTGTCCCAGAGGTTGACAAAGGCAATGGGAGGAATCCACCTGAAGTAGAGCGATAGGCCAAGGATTATCAACATGCCAACAAAGAAGCTGGGCGCGGCCAGGCCCACTACCGCTATGCTCCGTAAAATGTAGTCAATCCAGGTGTCCTGCTTGACCGCGGCTAGCACTCCAACGGGTATTGCGATTAGTGAGACGACTATAGCCGTGAATATGGCAAGCTGCAGCGTAATGGGGAATTGGCGCTGTATCTCTCCGGCGATGGGCCTGCCAAGCGCAATGGAGTCTCCCAGGTCAAATCTGACCAGCTGCCAGACCCATGTGCCGTACTGCACGTAGATAGGATCGTTGAGGCCAAGCTGCTCGCGAACGCGTTCCAAGTCTTCTTGCGTGTAAGACCCTTCGCCCTCCGCTCCGCCGAGCATCAAAGCGGCTACGTCTCCCGGGATGACGCGAAGAAGGGTGAATATGGCGATGGATACCCCAAGCAAAGTGGGGATAAAGAGCACCAACCTTCTTGCGATGTATTTGCGCATAATCCTGGTGTTATATTGAGTACGGGCGCTCAAACGAGCGCCCGTACTGCCTTAGCGAAGGTTCTTTAGACTAGGCGTCTGACAACCATACGTTTTCAAGGGTGAAGTTGGATGCATGGTGTTCCGGCTTAACCCATCCGTTCCAGTTAGCCCTGTGGCCTTGGAGCAGGCCGGGGCGAACCAGGCCGATGTATGCGGCGTCTTCATAGAAGATGTCCGCCATTTGCTGCAGGAAGGGAGCGCGGGTGTCCTCGGTGACTGCCAGTACCTGTTGGGCATGCAGGGCATCCCACTCAGGGCTGGACCAGCCGGTGTAGTTGAAGCCGCCGTCTTCAAAGTCGTGGAATATGATGTCGTTGAAGGCGTCGGGATCAGGGAAGCTGGCGCCCTTGCTCTCGTTCTCCATATTGAACTCGCCTCTCTGAAGCCGTTCTAGTTGAGTCGCGGAGTCATGTATGATGACCTCGACGTCAATGTAGATTTCCTCTAGCTGCTGAGCTACGACTTCCATTTCCGCTCTTGCCGAAGATGTGCCTATGTAGTCAACGCTAATGCGGTTGTCGGGACCGTAGCCCAGGCCTTCCATTATGTCCTGGGCCTCTGCAATCAGCTCTTCCTTGACCATGGGGTCCGGATCAAAGCCTGGCAAAGCCTCGAACCACTGTTCAGGGGTTCGGATCCAGGTCCAGCCTATGAAGTAGGGGAGAGCAATGTGTCCGATTCCGTCCTTCGACAGATCGTTGACCTCTCCACGGTCTACCGTCATCTGGACCGCCTGGCGTATCAGCTTAGCGTCCGGATCATCCAGCGGCCCAAACGGGGGCTTCATGGTGTTGAGCTCAGCGCCGCGCCATCCCATAGCCAGGACGATGGGGAATACTGCGTCTCCTTCAGCCACCAAAGCGTCGGCGTCGCGCTTGCTCATCGTTTCGAAGATCCGGAACATATCGATGCGTCCGGCGCGGAAGCTGGCGGTGCGTGTCGCCGCGTCAGGAATCACCAGCATGGTTACGTCGTCTAGGTAGGGACGGCCATCCCTGAAGTAGCTGGGATTGCGCTCCCAGGTTACGAAGCTGTCCTGCTGGAACTCTTTGAACATGAACGGGCCGTATCCGACGACCTCGTCTGAGGTAAGGTCTCGGTACTCACCGCCCTCTGCTGTATCAATAGGCTTGACGATCCGGCTGGGCTGAGCCGACTGGAACCCGGAGGTGAAGCAGGCAATGAAGGCGCCTCTGGGGGCCTTCAACCTGATGGTCAGTTCCATAGGTCCCGTAACCTCAGCGCCGCCGTCGGCTACAGGATTGCCCATCTCATCCCATACGGGCTTGATGAACGTTCGCATGCAGCCCTGGTAGTTGCCATGGACTCCGTTGGGACGCTCCACTATGCGGACGATTTGCCAAAAGGCGTCTTCCGCGGTAAACGGCTCACCGCCGTGGTCTGTAACGCCATCGCGGAGCTGGAGAACCCACTCTGAGCCGTCGGCATTGGTTGTCCATGACTCCACCAGGTCACCTTCAATGGTGACACGGTCAGTGGGGTTGACGCGCAGCAACTGCCCCCAGACGTTGCCCACGGAACCCAGAGTGGTCCAGCGGAACTGGGAGTCAAGGTGATACGGGTCGAAAGAACCCTGTGATTGCACTGAAATGCTTATGCTGCCGCCATAATTCGGCTGGTCGCCAGCAGGCGGAGGAGTTGGCGTGTCCACAGCGGCAGGCGTAGGCGTTGCCGTGACCAGCGGTGGCGGCGGCTGGACGGTTGGAGTTGGCGGCACCGGAGTTGGCGTGGCTTCCTCCGCTGACCCGCAGGCAAGAACAAACAGCAAGGCCATGACTAGACCTACTCCAAGGAAAAGTCTTAAATCGAAACTGTGTTTCATAATCTGCACCCCTTTGAACCCGAAATGTGTTTCCCGGTATCCAGCAATGTTACCCCTTTGTTTGGGTTTGTCAATATCTGAAAATGCTTGCAGTTTGAGAGACCTCTGACGTCCACAATGAAGAATGCGTCTATGGATCCCCGTTGGCTCCCAAACGAAAGCCGTCAAAGCGTTGCTATCGAAGCGTCGTCCTGTGAGCCGGACGCCAAGACTTCCTGGTCAGGCGATGGCCGAGGCCCCGCTCAATCTCGCGCCACTTCCGCTCATCCTCCACCGTAATGAACGTTACCGCCTCGCCGGAGCGACCCATGCGGCCAGTCCTGCCGACGCGGTGGGTGAATAGCTGCTCCGAGTCCGGCAGGTCATAGTTGATAACCTGGCCAATACCTTCGAAGTCCAAGCCTCTGGCGGCTACATTAGTTGCCACCAAGATTGACGCGGCGCCGGAGCGGAAGTTCGCCATCACTCGCTCACGCGCGTTCTGGCTTAGATTTCCTTGGAGCGCTCCTACCGGGTAGTCCAGCGAATCGAGCCGTCTTGCCATCTGTTTGACGCTGCGCTTGGTCTTGAGAAAGACAATGACCGGCGAATCATCTCGCTCGTCCAGCAGCGTTAGCAGGGCCTCCATCTTGTCGTTCCTCTGGATGCTGTAGACCAGGTGCTCCACGGTGGGCGGCGCTTGCAAGCCCGCGTCCACTTCCACCCTAACAGGCCGACGCAGGTGCTTCGCGGCGGTCTGGGCAACCCACTTAGGCATAGTTGCGGAAAATAGTACCGTCTGCCGCTCGTTGGGCATCCGGCTTATGATGGACTCAACATCCGGGGCAAACCCCCTATCCAGCATTTCGTCCGCTTCATCCAGCACAAGAACTTGCAATGAGCTCAGATCAAGGGTCCCTTGGCGTAGATGGTCCAACGTCCGGCCCGGAGTGCCAACGACTATATGGACTCCATTGCGCAACGCTGCGTACTCCCGCTGCGGAGGCCGACCGCCATATAGTAGCGTCACGCGGATCTGCTGCGCAGAAGCCAGAGCTTCCACAACTCCGGCCACCTGCATGGCAAGTTCACGGGTAGGTAGCAGCACAAGCGCCTGAACCTTCTGGAGCGACGGGTCGCACCGTTCCACAAGAGGCGCCGCGAACGCCAGCGTCTTGCCAGACCCTGTACGGGCTTGGCCAATCAAGTCTCGTCCCGCCATGAGATGAGGTATAGCCTTCTCTTGAATGGGCGTGGGAATAGATATGTTCATCCGGGAAATCGCCGCTTTGGTAACAGCCTTCAAAGGCATCCCGGAAAACGCGGGAACACCGGATGGGACGTCATCAGCGGCTGGCTGGCTGGCAGTTGACGGCTTGCCTCCGTTTGTATCGGCCATTGGAGAAGAGCCATGGCGCCGGAGATTGAAACATGGGCGGCAATATGCCGGCTTGCCCTGGATTGGACGGAAGGGGAGGGTTGTGGATATGCCGCAGTCGGCGCAAACGGCTTGATGCCGGGTGCGGCTGGCTGGGCGCGTGTGCGCAGGCGAAAAACGATAAGTCATACGAGAACGGACTCCTAATTTAGTGTGGCAACACTGATGAATCAGCAGGGGAAGACAAGAAGAGGAGGAGCAAAGGAGCGCGGTCCGTTCTTGTGTTAAACCTTTGCATTATTCAGGCGTGCCCATGGATTATAGTCGAAAGCGCCAGAAACCGCTAGACCAGGTGTAAAACCTCGTCCACATTCCTGCCGTAGAGTACGCGGGAGGATTAGATTTAAGAACCGGCCCAGTCCATGGGCGGGTGCTTCCGATGATGGTCCGTTGCCTGCTGGTAGGCGTGGCAGACGCGGAACAGGGTATGTTCGTCCAGGGGGCGAGTACCCAGGTGCCAGCCCACGGGCAGGCCTGACTTGGTGAAGCCTGCCGGGATGGAGATGGCGGCAGCGCCGGCCATGCTGAACGATCCCGTCCCGCCGCCGCGGGCCATGACCGCGGTACGGGCGTCATCGCGGCTCTTGATGGGCGACTCGGTCACGATTGGCCCCGCGGGGCCCTGGCCGGTGGACCCGACTAGGACGTCGTACTTGTCGAATACGTCTAGCATGGTCTGGCCCATCAGCGCCCGCGCCCTGGGAGCCAGCGTCTGCAGTCCGGCGGGGATGAGACAGCCGACCAGCAAGCGGACGCGCGTGTTGTAGTCGTAGTCCATGTACCGTTCCCTGAGGTGGCCGCGGTGGTAGCTGGCCGCCTGGCCGTCGCAGATGGCGGTGTGTACGCCGTACATCTTCTCCATGAGCGGGATGCTGACCGGTTCCACCACTGCGCCAAGCCCTTTGAGTACGTCGATGGCCTGGGAAACTATCTCCCTGGTCTCCGGTTCCACCTGGTCTCCCATCATCTGCTGGACTATGCCGACTCGCAGCCCCTTGATGTCGCCGGTGAGCGACGCGGAGTAGTCGGGCACAGGTTCGCGGCTGGTGGTGGGGTCCTTGGGGTCGTACCCGGCGGTAGCTTGCAGCATGATCGCCGTGTCTTCGGCGCTGCGCGCCAGGGGGCCGGCGGTGTCCAACTCCCAGGACAGGGTGAAGATGCCCTGGCGGCTCAGCCTGCTCCAGCTGGGCCGCAGCCCGGCGATGCCGTTCACGGATCCCGGCCCGCGTATGGAGCCGCCGGTGTCGCCTCCCATCGAGCCGCTGAGAAGCCCGGCGGCGACGGAAGACCCGGAGCCCGCCGACGATCCCGCGGGGCTGAGGTCGATCCGCCATGGGTTGCGCGGAGTCTGCTTGTTGAAGAACTCCAGCGTTCCTCCCATGTGGAACTCGTGGGTGGCAAGCGTGCCCATGATGACCGCTCCGGCCTCACGGAACCGTGCGATGATGGTGCAGTCTTCCGTCGCGATGTTGTCGTAGTAGGCGTCGCAGCCGCCGGTGTTGGGGTGTCCCTTGATGTCCAACTGGTCCTTGACGCCAATCGGAATGCCGTGCATTGGGCCTCTGTAGTTGCCGGAGGCTATCTCCTGCTCCGCCTGCTTTGCCTCGGCCAGCGCTTCGTCCGCCAGCACCAGGTTGAAGGCGTAGAGGTAGGGGTCGTACTTTTCGATGCGCTCCAGGTAGGTGCGGGTCAGCTCCACCGGCGAGAGCTTCTTCGACTGTATGAGGCCAGCCTGCTCGCGGATAGTCATGAAGGCGATGTCATCAGTGTGGGGTGTAGTCCCGTTTCCCGCGGGAGCAGCGGCCCCGGAGGAACGCTCGGGGACGCCGCGGAAGGGGAGGATGGGCCACGGCTCGGTGTGGTAGACATCGAGCTGGTCAAGCTGGACGAGACCTTCTATGAGTGCGTTGATGCGATAGAAGACCTCGGTGAATTCAGGTTCGGGCGGGTCGAAGCCCTGGATGTTCAGAATGGAGCGTACGACGTCTCTGGAAAGGTCTGCCATGATTGCCTCCCATGGTTGATAGAGGCAATACTATCTCAGGATATAATCGGATGCAAAAGCAAAGGGGGCGAAGAGGCGATCTCCTGCTCCGCCTGCTTTGCCTCGGCCAGGGCTTCGTCTGCCAGCACCAGGTTGAAGGCGTAGAGGTAGGGGTCGTACTTTTCGATGCGCTCCAGGTAGGTGCGGGTCAGCTCCACCGGCGAGAGCTTCTTCGACTGTATGAGGCCAGCCTGCTCGCGGATAGTCATGAAGGCGATGTCATCAGTGTGGGGTGTAGTCCCGTTTCCCGCGGGAGCAGCGGCCCCGGAGGAACGCTCGGGGACGCCGCGGAAGGGGAGGATGGGCCACGGCTCGGTGTGGTAGACATCGAGCTGGTCAAGCTGGACGAGACCTTCTATGAGTGCGTTGATGCGATAGAAGACCTCGGTGAATTCAGGTTCGGGCGGGTCGAAGCCCTGGATGTTCAGAATGGAGCGTACGACGTCTCTGGAAAGGTCTGCCATGATTGCCTCCCATGGTTGATAGAGGCAATACTATCTCAGGATATAATCGGATGCAAAAGCAAAGGGGGCGAAACCATGGGCAATAGCGAGATTTCCAGAGAGGTAGGGACGGAGCTGCTGTTTGAGAACGACAGGGTAAAGGTATGGGGGATGGCGCTGGAGCCTGGTGAAACTTCGCCGTTCCACCAGCATGATAACGACTACGTATTTGTCTACACGACGCCGAGCCGGATCAGCGGCGGGCAGGGAGAGGTGAGGGAGTTCGATGAGGGCTACGTTCAATACACCGAGGTGGGTGGAGGCATCCAGCACAGCATCACCAACGTATCAGATATAAGGCACCACCAGATCATTGTGGAGATGAAGGGAGGAAGCGTCTCGGCGACGCCACAGCCGCCGGAGAACAACGGCCGTTCTCGCAGCGCGGGCAAGTAGGCAAGCGGGCAGGGGAAAGGCGGGAAACCGCTGACCGCAGACGTTAGGCGCAGCGCTATCCCTGAGCCAAACGCTCAGCGTCCCGTATGTAGTCCGAGGTCTCGCGGATGAGGCGTTCCGTTACCACAGGCTGGCAGTAGTCGTGGTAAAAACATTCGCCGTGGAGAGTCGCCTGCCGGTCGGAGTATCGGGTGCGCAGGTCCCACAGCGATGGGTCGGACGCGACGAGGGCTTGCAGCCTGCGGCCTGCCATTGTGGAGGTTCCGGACTCCTGCCCAGTGCGGACAAGGACAAGGGCCTCTGTGGCGCGGACAGTGGCGCACCACGCCTTCTCCGCTGCGTCCCGGATGTCTCCGGCAGCCATGCGCTCGAGGGCGGCGTCCCGCATAAGACGGGCGTCTGCAAAAATGCGTGCGGCGTTGGTCTCAACGGTAGTCATAGAACGCTCCTGAAGGCATTGTACCACCGACGCAAGGCACCCGCCATGCATTCATAGTTCCTGCGCATGAGCTACGAATGGGAGTACGGACGGACAGACAAGGCGGTTGCCGCTGGCCGCATCTGTGGGTACAATCGCTGCGCCGTAGATTCTGAGACGAGGTTTGTAGATGTACGAAAAGAGTATGCTGAGCCTGGATAGCTGCATGAAGGCAATTGAGGCGATGAGAGCGGAGTTCAACAGGGAGCCGGGGCGCTCGCCGGTGGACATGGCGATAGTGGACGATATGGGGAACCTGCTGGCGTACGCCCGCATGGACCGTTGCTTCCGTCCTACGTTCGCCATGAGAAAGGCGTATACGTCGGCGATCAGGGGATCGGATACCGGCGCGTTCGCCGAGCGGCTGGCGGCGCAGGGAAGGACCCTGGCCGAGATAGGAGACCCTCAGCTGATTACGACTCGCGGGGGAGTGGTCGTGCGAAAAGACGGCGTGGTGCTGGGCGCGATAGGCGTGGGCGGCCTGCCATCCGCTGAAGACGACGAGAAGATTGCGAAGGTAGGCTTGGAGGCGCTGCTGGGGGATGGGTGATATTCCTGGCGACCCGGATGGGATTTGAACCCACGATCTCCGCCTTGACAGGGCGGTGTGTTAAACCAGACTACACCACCGGGCCGCAGAAGCTAATTATACGCAACGGTACGCAATTAGGGAAGGGGCGCTAGACGCCCTGCTCTATCTGTTCCCGTTGCCAGCCGTAGTCCACCTCGCCTTGGTAGAACCGCTCCGGGTGCTCTACGGCCCAGATCTGCTTCCGTATGACCCAGTTGTCCGGCTCAAGGTCTCGTCCCAGCTTCCACGCCGACAGAGCGCCCGCGGTATCGCCGTCCTTGTATAGATCGACGCCGCGCTGGAAGTGCTCGATGGCCTTTTCGTGGTCGGGGCCGCCCCTGGGGTCTTCCTGCATGCGGTCGGCGAGCCACTGCGGGGACGCGCCCTGTGCCCAGCCATCCGCAATCTCGGCGTACTCCTGCTTGCGGATGTCGAAGCCGCCGTACTTCTGGTATTCGAGCAGACCCGCTTCGTCGATGAGGAGGGCGTTGGGCACGGCCTTGAAGTTGAGCAGACGGCTCAACAGGTTGTCTTCATCGACAAGGGTGGTGTAGGTTGCGCCGGCCTGTTCGACGTAGGGGCGGGCCTTCTCCGCGCCCTGTGCATCAAGGGCGACGGTCACTACCTCCACGCCCTGGTCAACGTGCTTGCTGTAGAACTCCTGCCACACGGGCAGTTGGGCGCGGCAGGCTCACCATGAGGCCCACATGAAGAGGGCGATGCGCTTCCCTCTCAAGGCGGAGAGGCTGACGGGCGTGCCGTCGAGGGCGGGCAGGGTGAAGTCGGGGACGTCTGAACCTATGCGGAGCGTATCGGTTGTCATCTGCGGCTCCTTTCGAGGGCTGAGTGTGTTCGGGTTATTGTAGATCGCTTAAGAGCTAAAAATAAACGTCCCTCACAAGGAGGGACGTCAGGCCAGCGATGCGATCGCTGGGGTGGTAATGTAAACTTAGCAAGTATCTCAACCTTTGTCAACCATTAGGAGTGCTGGCGATTCATCAACGAGTAGCAGTATACGTCGACGGTTTTAACCTGTATTACGGCCTGAAGTCCAAAGGTTGGAGACGCTACTATTGGCTTGACCTCCGTCGCATGGCTGAAAAACTGTTGCGACCTGATCAGGAACTGGCACTGGTTCGTTATTTCACTGCAAGAATCTCGCCGGTGCCACAAGACCCGGGTAAGGCTGTTAGGCAAAACACTTTCCTAGAGGCGCTATCAACACTCCAAGACTTGCACATTCACTATGGTAAATACATGCCAAAGAGCTACACTTGCCTAAATTGTGGGAATACTTGGCAAACTTACGAGGAGAAGATGACCGACGTGAACATTGCCGTGGAATTGCTTGGCGATGTCCACAACGACGTATTTGACACAGCGATCATCCTATCCGGAGATAGTGATTTGACCGGCCCTGTAACCGCTGTCCGTAGTAGGTACGCCAACAAGCAGGTTATTGTCGCTTTCCCACCCGACCGAGTTTCCAAGCAACTGTGCCAGGTGGCCACAGCATCCTTCGTTATAGGCCGAAAGAAGTTGCGCGACAGCCAATTGCCTGAACGCGTTATCAGATCCGACGGCCACGTACTGGCGCGGCCTCCAAGTTGGCGTTGAGTTGGGTTCCCATGCAGGCTCAGACGTGGGGGAATGCCTAGCCCATCCTGAAGCGGCGGAGGCGCAGCGAGTTGCTGAGCACGCTGACCGAGCTGACGGCCATGGCTCCGGCGGCGAGCACGGGATTGAGGAAGCCGTACTTTCCCAGGAAGTAGCTCAGCGCGGTGGGCACGCCGCCGTCGGCGAAGAGCAGGTAGAGGACGCCGGCGGCCACGGGGATGAGCGCGGTGTTGTAGAAGAAGGCCCAGAACAGGTTCTGCTTGATGGTGCGTACGGCGGCGCGCGACAGGTTGACGGCCCTTGGTATGCCGCGTACGTCGTCGTGCATGAGGGTGATGTCGGCGGCTTCCATGGCTACGTCGACCCCTGCGCCGATGGCTATGCCCACGTCGGCCTGGGCCAGCGCCGGCGCGTCGTTGATGCCGTCGCCGACCATGGCCACGGTGCGGCCTTCCTGCTGGAGGTCCTGCACCTGCGCCGTCTTCCGGTCGGGCGTCATCTCCGAGAGGACGCTTTGGATACCGGCCTGCGTGGCGATGGCCTGGGCGGCGCGAGGGTTGTCGCCGGTGAGCATGACGACTTCGAGCCCCATGGCCTGCATGACCTGTACGGCCTGTTTCGACTCGGGACGGATGGCGTCGGCCACGGCGATGACGCCCCTGACCTCACGGTCCACTGCGACGAACATGGGTGTCCTGCCACGGTCGGAAAGCTCGCTTGCCTTCGTTTCCAGTCCGTTGAGGTCGTACTCCTTTTGCTGCATCAGCGCCAGGTTGCCCAGGGTGACCACCGAGTCTTTGACAGTCGCCTCTACGCCCTGGCCGGGCAGAGCCTGGAACTCCGCGGCTTGGTCAAGGACAAGGTCGCGTTCCTCCGCAGCGACGACGATGGCCCTGGCTAGGGGGTGCTCCGAACCGTGCTCGGCGGATGCGGCCAGCTTGAGCAGGTCGTCTTCCGCCATGCAGTCGGCAAGGATGTCGGTGACGGCGGGTTGGCCCAGGGTGAGGGTGCCGGTCTTGTCCAGCACCACGGTGTCGACCTTGTGGGCGCGTTCCAGGGCTTGAGCGTTGCGAATCAGGATGCCGCCCTCGGCGCCCTTGCCGGTGGCGACCATGATGGCGGTCGGCGTGGCAAGTCCCAGGGCGCAGGGGCAGGCGATGACGAGCACGGCTACCATGTTGAGCAGGGCGAAGGTGAAGGCCGGGTCGGGCCCCAGCAGAAGCCAGGTGACGAAGGTGGCGGCCGCTATGACAATTACGGTTGGGACAAAGTAGCTGGACACGACATCGGCGAGGCGCTGGATGGGCGCCCGGGAGCCTTGCGCCTCTTCCACAAGCCGGATGATGCGGGACAGGGCGGTGTCCTTGCCTACCTTGGTGGCTCGAAACCGGAAGCTGCCCGTCGTGTTGACAGTGGCGGCGTAAACCGGCGATCCGGCCTCCTTATCCACGGGGATGCTCTCGCCGCTGAGCATGGACTCGTCTATGGCGGAGGAGCCACGCGTCACCTCGCCGTCCACTGGCACGCTTTCGCCGGGGCGCACGATAACAAGGTCGCCGACGACCACCTGCTCGATGGGTACGTCGATCTCGGCGTCGCCGCGCACGACGCGCGCCG
>CAYVEN010000056.1:0-12305 GCA_964450505.1 uncultured Dehalococcoidia bacterium
ACTCTCTTCATATCTCATTCTACACAACCTGTACTATATGTTGTGAGAGAATAAGAAATCCTTGACGCAGATTCACACAGTTGATATTCTTCAAACTTGATTGGTCTATTTTTCACAAAGTGACCATTGATTTGTCAGATACTAGGATACTGAAGATACATGTGGCGTGACGTTATCAAGCTGAGGACGTTGGTGCTGCTGTTGGGCATAGCGCTCATGGCCACAGGATGCTTTCCATCCCATCCGCAGTCTACCTTTGAAGCCGCCGGTCCCGTAGCCCAAGAACAGCTGGACCTTTTCTACATCATATTCTGGGCCGCCGTCTTTGTTTTTGTGGTAGTGCAGGGGGCCTTGGTCTATACCATCATAAGGTTCCGTCGCCGCGCCGGAGCGAACGGCCTGCCCAAGCAAACCCACGGCAACACCAGGCTGGAGGTGGCGTGGACCATTGCTCCCGCCATAGTGCTCGCTATTATCGCCGTGCCTACTGTGGATACAATCTTCAGCACGGCCAACGTTCCTGAAGGAGAAGTGCTTACAGTCACCGCCACCGCACATCAGTGGTGGTGGGAGTTCGACTATCCAGATTTGGGCATTACCACCGCCAATGAGATGCACGTGCCTGTGGGCAAGAACGTAGACGTGATCCTGGAGTCCAAGGACGTTATTCACAGCTTCTGGATACCCAAACTGGCGGGCAAGGTTGATATGGTGCCCAACAACACCAACACGATGTGGTTTAGAGCCGACGAGTCCGGCGAGTTCTATGGCCAGTGCGCCGAGTTCTGCGGCACCGCCCACGCTCTGATGCGGTTCCGTGTTTTCGCGCAGCCTCAGGACGAGTTCGATGCCTGGGTTGAAGGGATCAGGGCTGAGCCCGCGGAGTCCACGGGCCTGGCTGCTCAGGGAGCAGAGCTGTTTTCCATGAAGGGGTTTGACGGCACCCTCAAAGGAGAAAGCGTTACCGGGCAGCGTTGCGCTATCTGCCATACCGTGGAGGGCCAGCCGATAAGGGGTGACGTTGGCCCCAACCTCACCCACGTAGCCAGCAGGAGCACCTTGGGCGCTGGTATAATGGACAACAATGAAGAGAATTTGAGAAACTGGGTAAGCAACCCTGATGAGGTGAAACCGGGGGTGGCAATGCCCGTTCTCAACCTAACTGAAGAGGAGTTGGACGCCCTGGTGGCGTACCTACAGAGCTTGCAATGAAGCGGTTATTGATTCTCGGAGGTCGGTAATGGCGGCTGTTACTAGCCAGATACCTTGGATACTGAGGCGGCCTACCACCACCACCGGTTGGGTGGGATGGCTGGTGACGGTTGACCACAAGCGTATTGGAGTTCTTTACGGCGTAACTGCCGTAGTCTTCTTCCTCATTGGCGGAATAGAGGCGCTCACCCTCAGATTGCAACTCGCCTCCTCGGAGAACTCCCTGGTCAGCCCGGACGTGTTCAGCCAGCTGTTCACGATGCACGCGCTGACCATGATCTTCTTGGCCATAATGCCGTTGAGCGTCGCTTTCTTCAACATAGTTATCCCATTGCAGATAGGCGCAAGGGACGTCGCGTTTCCACGCCTCAATGCGTTGAGCTATTGGGTATTCCTTTTCGGCGGCATACTGCTGAACGCAGGCTGGCTCATAGGGGCTGCTCCCGGGGCGGGATGGTTTGCATACGCCCCGCTGACCGCTGAAGCCTTCGATGTTGGTAGCGGTATGGACTTCTACGTCCTTGGCCTGCTGGTGCTCGGCACCTCCTCCATGGCCGGCGCGTTCAACTTCATTGTTACCATCATAAATATGCGCGCCCCTGGCATGACCCTCATGCGCATGCCCGTGTTCACCTGGATGACGCTGGTCACCTCCTTCCTGCTGGTCACCGCCATGCCCGTCATCACCGTTGCCCTCATTCAGTTGGGCTTCGATAGATTCGCTAGCACCAACTTCTTCAATCCCTCTGCCGGCGGCGACCCAATCCTGTGGCAACATCTCTTCTGGGTCTTCGGCCACCCTGAGGTGTACATACTGATACTTCCTGCTATGGGTATCGTTTCTGAAGTTTTGCCTACCTTTTCCAAGAAACCTCTCTTCGGCTACCCGTTCATCGTGCTATCCGGAGTTTTCATTGGGTTCATGGGCTGGGCCGTGTGGAGCCACCACATGTTCACTGTGGGACTTGGCCCGGTGGCCAACGCCACGTTTGCCATCACTACAATGCTGATTGCGGTGCCCACGGGGGTGAAGATATTCAACTGGATAGGTACCTTGTGGGGAGGTTCCGTACAGCTCTCCACGGCCATGCTCTTTGCCATAGGTTTCATTGTTCTCTTCATAATCGGAGGTTTGAGCGGGGTCACTCACGCTTCGCCTCCTGCCGATGCTCAGCAGCAGGACACCTATTACATAGTGGCCCATCTCCACTACGTGCTCTTTGGCGGTTCCATATTTGGTCTGTTTGCTGGCATCTACTACTGGTTCCCTAAAGTGACGGGTCGCCTCATGAACGAGGGGCTGGGCAAGCTCAACTTCTGGTTGCTCTTCATTGGAATGAACCTGACCTTTGCCCCCATGCACTGGCTGGGCTTGGACGGCATGCCTCGCCGCATCAACACCTACGATTCCAGCATGGGGTGGGATTTCTGGAACCTCTTCGCCACCGTGGGAAGCTGGGTGATAGCGCTGGGAGTGCTGGTCTTCATCTGGAACTTCTTCGTAAGCCTTCGCAAAGGCGAAGAGGACAAAACCGGCGACCCCTGGGATGGCAGAACACTGGAGTGGTCCATATCATCACCCCCGCCGGCCCACAACTTTACGGAGATACCCACGGTTCGGGCTAGAGACGATTTCTGGGAGCGAAAATACACTGAGGGCCCGGACGGCAGGCCCGTACCCATACCAGCCGGCGCCGCCTCAAACGGAGGGCATTCCGATGCCGGTCATGGCATTCACCTGCCCGGTCTGTCATACTTCCCGCTTGTAACGGCTTTGGGCATGGTGGTTGCCACCTTTGGCATACTGATCCATCTTGCCGTTGTTGTAGTTGGCGTCTTGGTCATGATGTTTGGCATATACGGTTGGGCCTTTGAACCGGCCGATCCTGAACCCGGCCCCGAAGGTCATTAGCGAGGTGAATAGTTGGCACAGGCCCTAGCGCATTCCGAGCACCCTCAGACCACTACAGGCCTTGACCATCGCAAGATGGTCATGTGGGCCTTCCTTGGTTCGGACACCCTGTTTTTCGGCTCGCTCATTGCAACCTACCTACTTTACAAGGGCAAGAGCGTAGAAGGCCCTTATCCCTACGAGGTGTTCAACATCCCGTATACCTCCGTAAGCGCCTTTGTACTGCTCATGAGCAGCTTGACCATGGTGCTTGCTCTTGCCGCTATTCAGAAGGGCGATCAGCGCGGCCTCAAGATATGGTTGCTGGCTACGGCATTACTTGGCGCTGTCTTCCTTGGAGGACAGTACTTTGAGTTCACCTTCTTTGTTGAGCACAACGGTCTCAACTTGACGAACAACCTTTTCGGCACTACCTTCTTTGTCCTCACTGGCTTTCACGGAGCTCACGTAACCGTTGGCGTGATCATTCTGCTGTCCTTCTTCGTTGTGGCTTGGAGAGGCCGGTTGAAGCCCGAGCAGCACTTGAATATAGAGCTTGCCGGTTTGTACTGGCACTTTGTGGACGTAGTCTGGATTGTCATATTCACAGTGGTATACCTGGTAGAGGCGCCCAACATTGCAGCCTAGCTGAGCAGAGTCCTACGATGAGCACAACCGTACATACAAGAGAGGCAGGTCATCCTACACCGGCTAAGTACGTAGCCATAGCCGTCATACTGTTTGTCATCACCGTTGTAGAGGTGGCCATCGTTTATCTTGACCTTGCCACGGCTTTTCTTATATCTGCTCTCATAGTGCTTTCCGCGGCCAAATTTACTCTGGTGGCCATGTTCTACATGCATTTGAAATTTGACAGCAGGCTCTTCTCTGCATTTTTCGTTGGAGGCATGCTGCTCACTACCGGTGTGATACTTGCCTTGATGGCGCTCTTTGGACTCTTAGTCTCGTAGGTAAATATGGACAAGAAAACACTACAAGACCGCATAATGTCCGCCATATGGGTGCCCGTGCTTGTGCTCATTGTCACAGCGGCCATCATCATTGGCATAGGAGAGTTGCTCCTTGCCCTGGCTGAGGTTCAGGAGAAGGTGACCATCGGTGGCATTCAAGTAAAAGAACCGTGGGCTGTACTCGTAGCGTTGATCATTGCCGCTGTCATTCTCGCTGGCGCAGCGTTTCTGGCAAAGAGCGACCGCGGCTCATCTTCCTAAGCCCGCGGGCTTTGCGCATGGACGGGTAGGGTAGTGGCAGATACAAATCTCTGGCTCCAGTGGCATTTCCATCCCGACATTGTCCTAGGTATTCTGTTCTTACAGGGAGCCTATCTGTTGGGCGTCACCCGTCTGCGAAGGCGCTTGGGCCGCGCCGAACCCGTCGAGGCCAAGCACGTCGTTTTCTTCTCCGCCGGGATGCTGTCCATGTACCTGGCGCTCTCCTCTCCCATTCATCACTTGGCCGACAATTTCCTGTTCAGCGCTCACATGGTGCAGCATCTGATCCTCATCCTTGTCATGCCTCCGCTTCTGCTGGCGGGGACGCCGCCCTGGCTGATCAGACCGCTTTTCAGCCACAACCTGACGCTGTCTGTGGCACGCTGGCTCACCCGTCCGGTGCAGGCGTTTGCAATCTCCGGTTTCATTCTTGCCGTCTGGCACCTTCCCGCTATGTACGACGCTACGCTCCAGACGCACGGAATCCATGTCTTGGAGCACCTCATGTTCATGGTCAGCGCCGTCATCATGTGGTGGCCCGTGATGAGCCCTCTCTCCGAGGTTCCCAGGGCCAGCTACCCCATGCAAATGGTGTACCTGTTCCTGCTCACGCTTCCTGCCGGCTTCATAGGCGCTGCCATCACCTTCTCGCCGCGCGTGCTGTATCCTTTCTATGCTACCGTCCCCAGGCTTTGGGGCGTGGATGTGGTATCGGACCAGCAGATAGGTGGGCTGATCATGAAGCTTCCCGGAGCGCTGGCCTTCTTTATAACCATGGGTATCGTGTTCGTTCTGTGGTATCAGAGAGACCAGAAGGGCTATAACGACGTTCTGGAGGAGCTGGAGTCGCCGCAGCACGCCACTCCACGGCCTGAGCTTGTCGAAAGATAACGTCTCTTCACCACGGGCGGCTGTATTGACGCTCCATCCTGCCTGATGCTACTCTGAAACGTAGACGGGACATCATGCGTAGGGGTGTAGCTCAGCTGGTAGAGCAGCGGTCTCCAAAACCGCAGGTCCGGGGTTCGAATCCTCGCGCCCCTGCCAAAGGGATAAACCCGTGCCGAGGTGGTGGAATCGGTAGACACGCTGTCTTGAGGGGGCAGTGCCCGTGAGGGCGTAGGAGTTCAAATCTCCTCCTCGGCACCAGAAAATAGGATGGCGACGTAGCCAAGTGGTCTAAGGCGGGGGTCTGCAAAACCCCTATTCGGCGGTTCGAATCCGCCCGTCGCCTCCAACCTTTAACCAAGCTGAGGCCGCGCCATGAACCAAGCTGACCTCGAACACCGCATCAATCAAGTGCTCTCCGAATTCGAGTTGGTTGGGCCGTTTTTCGCGGGCTATCCGGTCAACCAGAACTTCGATTACTCCGCGCTTTATCCTCTGCTGGCCTTCGCGTCGAACAACGTGGGCGACCCGTTCGGCTACTCTCGCTACCAGCTGAACACGCATGAGACCGAACGCGAAGTGGTCCGCATAGTTTCGGAATTGATGCGGCTGCCGCCCGACGAGGCCTGGGGATACGTCACGACGGGCGGTACAGAGGGCAATATGTACGGCATATACGTGGGCCGTGAGATGCTGCGCCAACCGGTCGCTTACTTCTCGCAAGACACGCACTATTCCGTGCTGAAGATCCTGCACGTCCTGAATATCCGTAACGTTATGATCCGCAGCCAGGACAACGGCGAGATTGACTACGACGACCTGCGCGAGTCCATTCGGATATACCGCGACTCCCCCGCGCTGATAGTGGCGAATATAGGCACCACCATGAAGGGCGCGGTTGACGACCTTTACCGCATCCGCGAGATCATCCAGGAGCTGGCGCTGACCCGCTACTACATCCATGCCGACGCGGCGCTAAGCGGGATGATCCTGCCCTTTGTTGACGACCCACAGCCGTTCGGATTCGACAGCGGAGTTGATAGCATCGCCATTTCAGGCCACAAGATGATGGGATCACCGTTGCCCTGCGGCGTGGTGGTGACGAAGAAAGAGTACACTGCGCAGATAGGCCGCGCAATCGAATACGTGGGCGCATTGGACACCACACTGCTCGGATCGCGGAACGCTTTCACTCCAATGATAATCTGGTATTCGTTGAAGAAACACGGGCGGGACGGCTTTCGCCAAATAGTGGCACAGATGTTAGAGACCGCCGAGTACGCGGTGCGGCAGTTCAACGCCAGCGGGATTCCGGCCTGGCGGAACAAGAACAGCGCCACAGTCGTGTTCCCACGTCCCTCACCGTATACGCTCTTCCAGTGGCAACTGGCGCCGCTGGAAGACATTGCCCACCTGATCACCATGCCGCACGTGACCCGCGACATGGTTGACCAGGTAATAGCTGACAGCCTTGAATGGCCGGGGGAGTAATCATGAACCAGCGTTCCGACAAGGGCACAGAGAGGGGTGGCCGGGTCATTGTGATAGTCCCTGACAAGCCGGGCGGGCTGGCGCGGGTCGCGAATGCTCTCGGCGACGAGGGTATTAACATCGAGATGATTGACGGCCGGCTGGCCGGGGAGATTGGCGTCATCACTCTCAGTACGGATGATGACGACGCCGCGCTTCAGGCGCTGCTCAAGGCCAACCTGCGTGCAGTGACTTCGGATGTAGTCGTCTTTCGGCTGCCCGACAAGCCCGGAGCGCTGGCCGGCGTGGCGCAGCTATTTGGTGAACACCAGATAAACGTGCGCACTATCCATATTGTGCACCGCCTCGCCGGACAGGCCGTTGTCGCAGTCACGACCGATGACAACAGCAGGGCACGCTCCCTGATCGACAGTAACTCCTTGATTTAGCCGGCACGCACATAGTACCCAGCTTACAACTACCCCTTGCCTTCAGCAATTCATTGATACGCCTTACCCGCCTGCATCAGGCAGGGCCGCTGGTACGGCGGTGTTCCGTAAGGTAACATTTAGACGTGCACCATGCCGGGGTGGCGAAATGGCAGACGCGGCGGACTTAAAATCCGCTTCCCGCAAGGGAGTGTGGGTTCGAATCCCACCCTCGGCACCAGTATAACTCATCCTTTTTATATATACAAAAAGGGTTGACAAACCTCAAATCATCTATACAATTTGATGTACGAATGGGATGAAGCAAAGAATCAAGCCAATATTGCGGCGGGGCGTCCCGGCTTTGAAGCCGTGGAGGACTTCGAATGGGAGACGGCAATGATCTTCCCCAGCCCTCGCTACGGTGAATCCCGTTGGGGCGCCATTGGATATATTGGAGACCGATTGCACTACGTTGTGTACTCCCGTCGCGGCGACAGAAGGCGCATTATCAGCCTGAGAAGGGCAAGCAAGAAGGAGGTGATGTATTATGCCGAAGCTTAAACCGGGTCACATAAGCCCTACGAATCAAGAAGAAGCCGAAATACAGCGGCACATCGCCGAGGACCCGGACGCCCCGGAGATGACCGCTGAGGAGTGGGCCCGCGCCCGTCCCGCCATGGAGGTGGATCCTGACCTGGTGGAGTGGTCACTGCGCCGGCGCGGCAAGCAGAAAGCCCCCACCAAGGAACTGGTATCCATCCGGCTGGATAAGGACGTAGTGGCCCACTTCCGGTCCGGCGGGCCGGGCTGGCAGACCAGGCTCAATGACAGGCTGCGCCAAGACGTCTTGGCCATCAGAGAAGGGGGGCCGGCGACGCCGTATCAAGCGGGGGAGGGTGAGCCTGGTCCAAGTGCTTCTGAAGAGCAGGAGAGTCCTACGAAACCTATGTCGAAAGGCAAAGGCAGAGGCGGCAGGGGCAACAACCCAAGGAGTAAGGGAGGGAGATGAGGGACTTAGGCAAGTCGGATGGGGCAGCAAAATGCCATCAATAGGTGACTTCGTCGATAATCGCTGGACGGATGCCAAAGAGGAACTGAGGAAACTGGATAGCGACTTTGTTAGCAAGCTTGAATCCGAGCACCGATTGCAAACCTTAGGATTGGGTATGCCTCAACAATACAGTGTTGGAAATAGGCCTAAGCGACCACTCGCCAAGGAGTGGCACCGCCTATTGGAGGATTGCGACGAACTTGTAATGCAAGAGACTATTTTGCAAACGGTGGTAGATTGCTTTATCGACGACTCCAATAGAGGATTGCCGCCCGTTGCCGTTGGAAAGCGATTCTTTTATCACATGCACTCCTGGTTCATACATGCGGATACGTTGATCGAACGCACCCAAAGCGTGATTAGAAAGACCACATATCTGTACATACCTAATCGTAAGGCTGCTCATAAAATAGCTAAACGCCACTGCAATGCTGTGTCCAACAATCAACTCTACAAGAAGATAGGAGAGCAAAGGAACCAATTTGCCCATGGAACAACACGGTCTTGGGGGCAAGGAGTGACCGAGGAAAAACTGTGGGAGGGGTCTGTTGCGTTTGGGATGACTCCTCAGCTTAACTTTGACCAGTTTCTTTACCCCAATAGGGAGAAGGTAACAAAATCTTACGGTCTTGTTGTGGACGGCGCTACCAAAGGGATGCTTGATCATATCGGAGAGATTCTGCATGCGTTTGAGATGGACATTGCATACCAATGGGTGGAGGGCTAAGGCAACGCCAAGTGGAAGGTTACGAGCACAAAAAGCCTGACCCCCTGGACTTCGGGATAACACCGAAAGACTACGCTCTTTATCGGGGATCTCCTTGGTTTAACGTTGGGGAGGAAAGGTCTGGTTTCATCGCCGCACTTGTAATCATGGTTCTAATTGCGGCTACGCTTGGCATCTTCTTCGGTCATGAGGCTGCAATTGCAACTCTTGTTTTTGGCATTTTGCCTGCAGGCGGCGCTTCACCATATTTAGGTGATGTCATAGCGCATTTTAAGCGCTTTTTTTTGTTGCGCAGTCCCATTGTCCCGCAGATAAAGCTGTACGAGGAAGCCCTTAAGACGTACAACCTGGCTAAAGAAGAAGTCGAGAGACAGCAACGCGAGGCCGAGAAGATACTGCGGGAAGCTGAGGAGACGGAACAGGAAACCGAACGCCAACGACGGGCGGTTGAGAGGCGACGACTGGAGGCCCAGAGGCAACAACAGCGTATACGTGAACAATACTGGGAATCTATGGACGGGGTTGAGTTCGAGCGAGAGTTGGGAGGCTTGTTTCAAGTTATGGGTTACGGAGTAGAAATGACTCCTAGATCAGGAGACCAGGGCGTTGACCTTGTGCTGAGGAAGGACAGGGTCACTACCGTGGTTCAATGTAAAGCCCAGAAAGCCCGCGCTAGTTCACCGATAGCAAGGGAGCTATTGGGAAGCATGGTCGCCTTTGGCGCTCAGAAGGCAATTCTGGCTTGCACCGGAGGATTCACAAGGGGTGTCCGTGAATTCGTTGAGGAAAAGCCGATAAGCCTTCTTGATTCCTCGGATATAGCAAGGATGGCAGAAGGGGTAGGAGGAGTCGTAGGAGTCGTAGATAAGTTACCGAAAGCAACTCGCAGAGGTAGGGCAGATCAGGAGAGAGAACCATCATGTCCCAAGTGTAGAAGGCGGATGGTCTTGCGTAGGGGTAGTCGTGGTGACTTCTGGGGATGTCCGGCATTTCCCAGGTGCAGAGGAACAAGAGAAGTAAGCGGTTACTACTTCCGGTGATGTCCCCTCCGTCATTCCCGCCCCGAGCGGGAATGACTATGTACTTACTCCCCCTCCACGAGCGTCAGCACCCGCATGGGGTTGTCCACCATCATCTTGGTGGCCTGTCTCTCCGTGACCCCCAGCGTAAGTAGGTAGGGGAGGAACTTCTCCATAACGAACGAGTACCCCGTGCCGCCGTACGCCTTCAGGTGTATCTTCATGCACACGTCCTGGGACAGCAGTATCCTGTCCTCGTAACCCGCTTCTATAAGTTGCGGTATAGCCTCCGCCACCAGCACGTCGCCCGCCGATTGGTACACCCGGTTCATATCGGGGTCTTGGATGTAGGGATACCTTGCCACCATGGCGCCCACTCGGCCCAGCGTATCGAACTGGATGTAGACGCCCATCTCCAGAAGCTCCAGCAGCAACGGCACGTCTCCCGCGTAGGTGTTGCTGTGCCCAAACACCACGCGATTCAGGTCCGCTCCTTCCTCACCCAGGATGCCCGCCACCTCCAGTTTCTCCCTATCCGTGCCTCCCTGGTGGAACGATATAGCTGCGCCCGTGGCCCTGCTCGCCTGCGCCGACGCCCTGATGCTCTTCACCTCGTTTGGCGTCAGCGGGTTGCCGTTGATTCCCACCTCTCCAATAATCCCCGACTTTATCCCCGTGCCGTTCACTCCCACCGTGATGTCGCTCACTATTTCGCTGGCCAGATCTTCCACAGTCCGCTCGTCCATATCAACGGGGTGATAGAACTTCTGGTACCAGCCTGACCCCATCACAACGTTGAGGCCGGTGGCGTTGGCCACCCTGCGCAAGGCCAGCGGGTCGCGTCCCAGGCCGATGTTGGTCACATCGACTACAGTCCCGCCGCCGCTGTTCTTGAAGTATTGCAGCTCTCGCACCGCCACGTCCTCGTCGGTCAGCATGTAGTTGTCCTTCATGTGCTTGCGTTCGCGGGCCAGGTGCAGGTTCTCCAGCGTCAGCTTCTGGTCCCATATCTCAACGTCCGTGGCCGGGGCGTTGAATCCAAGCGTCTTGTCGCGCCAGAAGTCTATGAATACGTGCTCGTGCATGATGGCGGCGCCCACCTGGTCGGGGTCCACGGGGCCGTTCACCGTGATAACCTTACCCGCCATGTTCGTTAGGGTCTCTGTGCTCATCGTGTCACCCTCCCAGAGCATTCCTGTCGCTGACTATATCCGACAATCCACGGCCAATCAATCATCAAAGGGCGTTGCCGTATTACCCATGCGACTGGCAAACACCTCGGTCTTGATGATAGATTACCGTGCAGAATCCACCCATCCATGCGGAGGTAAAGCCAATGCAAGCAGCCCGTGTCGTCGGTCCCCAGCAGTTACAGTTTGACGACATCCCAATGCCTGAGATCAAAGATGGCCAGGTGTTGATACAGCTCAAGAGGCTCTCCGTCTGCGGCAGCGACTTGCGCATCTTTGATAGAGTCCTGCCGGAGGAGCAGTACCCATTGGACCACGGCAAACCGTGTCACGAATGCGCAGGCGTTATCGTGGAGAGCCGTACCGATGAGCTATCGGTGGGACAGCGCGTGATAGTGCTTCCTTCCACAAGCGCCGGCCTGGTTGAATACCTTGCCGAACCCCCCAGCCGCATAATTCCTCTCCCCGACGATGGAGACCTTTCCACGTGGGTTATGTGCCAGCACATGGGCACCGTGATGTACTCCTGCGACCGGCTGGGCAGCGTCCTAGGCAAGCGAGTAGTGATCATGGGGCAGGGGCCTATTGGGCTGAACTTCACGTACTGGATGGCCCAGCAGGGGGCCAGGCAAATCATCACGGTTGATCTGCTGGACTATAGATTGGAGGTCTCCAAGCAATTGGGCGCCACCCACACGATCAATTCGGCCAGAGAAGATGTCGTCGGTGCGGTGGCTGAAATAACCGAAGGTAGCCAGGCCGACGTGGTGATTGAGGCCGCCGGTGAGGCTGAGACGATCAACCTGATGTTCCAGGTCATCCGCAAGATGGGCCTGGCCGTGCTGTTCGGACAGCCACACCATGAAGACGTGCTTCCCATCAACTACGATGCGATGATGAGCAGCCTTGCTACTATCCTGCCCACCATCAGTTCCAGGCCGCCCAACGATCCCACAAGCCACATCAAGCACTGCGTTGATCTGGTGGCGCAGAATAGGCTTAGCTTGGAGCATCTGGTGACGCATACGCTGCCTTTTGCGGAGGCAAAGCAGGCCTTTCAGATGTACAGCGAAAAGCGGGACGAGGTCCTCAAAGTGGTGATGGAGCTCTAGCAGCCGAACGACTGTATAACCAGCACCCTATCCAAGCCCGCAAGGTCTTTGTGTCTGCTAGTTGTTGCGCTAGGCCAGTAGC
>CAYVEN010000057.1:0-12228 GCA_964450505.1 uncultured Dehalococcoidia bacterium
TGGCTTTCAAACTCGGTCATTTCCGTGATCAGGTCCGCCGCCCACTTGTAGATGTTGTTCTCCTTCACCACGGAGCGCATCCTCTTCATGCGGCGCTGCCTCTCCGTGTACGGCGTCTTCAGGGCGGCGTCTATTGTCCTGGCAAAGCGGTCGGTGGCGAAGGGGTTGACCAGGAAGGCGTCCTGCAGCTCGTCCGCGGCGCCGGTGAACTGGCTGAGGATAAGGGCGCCGTCTTCGTCGTAGCGGCTGGCCACGTACTCCTTGGCCACCAGGTTCATCCCGTCGTGAAGTGAGCTTACCACGTAGAAATCCGCCAGCACACGCGTCGCCGTGCGCATGGTGGAATCGGGGTTCTTCGAGATGCGAATAATCGGTTTCCAGTCGCCGTGGCCGTACTTGCCGTTGACCTTGTATATCAGGCTGTCGATCTCGTCGTTGACGTCACGATAGGAGTCGATTCCCAGACGGCTGGCCGATCCAAGCTGCAGGAACACTAGCCTGGAGCGATACTCGGGGAACAGTTCAAGGAGCCTGTCGATGGCGTTTATTCGCTCCACCACGCCCTTGGTGTAATCGATGCGGTCAAGGCCGACGCCAATGATCCGGTCGCCTAAATTCATCTCACGCCTGAACCGGACTATCTCCCGGTTAACCTCGTCGCTCTGGGCCTCTGCGTTGATCGACTCGAAGTCCACGCCTATGGGGAAGGTACGGATAGAAGTCCTGTGGCCCCGGCGGAACACGTGCCTGTAGTCCAGATCGATCCGGGACTCCACAACGCGCTCCACCGCATTGATGAAGTTGGTCCCGTAGTAGGTGGTGTGGAAACCTAACATATCGTTGCCCAGCAGCCCGTCTATGATCTCCTCCTGCCAGGGACACAGCCCGAATACCTCGGGGTCGGGCCAGGGTATGTGCCAGAACTGCGCCACGACTATGGACGGGTTCCGCTCCTTCAAATAGCTGGGCAGCAGCGCGAAGTGGTAGTCCTGGATGAACACGATTGCCGGTTCGCCGTGCACCTCTTCCAGGATGCGGTCGGCAAAGAGACGGTTGACCCGTTTGTAGGCTTCCCAGTGCGACTCTTCAAATATCGGTTTGGTGTAGGCTACGTGGCAAAGTGGCCATAGGGCGCTGTTGGAGAAACCGTCGTAGAAACCGTGCTGGTCTTCTTCGGAGAGCCAGACGCGTTTCAGTGTGTACTTGGGATCGTCGGGCGGCACCGCCACCTTGTTGAAAGAGTCTACGACATCAAAGTCGGCGTCACCGCTGCCTTGAGCAATCCAAGTGCCTCCGCAGGCTTGCAGAATGGGGTCGAGTCCCGCAGTGACGCCGCCGGCGGGCTGGTTCCACTGTATGGAGCCGCTGCCGCGGGTGTGGATGTAGGGCTCACGGTTGGAGACTACGATAAGCGGAGCACCTTCAAGCTTTTCACGGACAAGGTCGCGCAGGGCTTGCGGAGTCCACATTGTTCCATCCTCCAGATGCGCCATGGGTGCCTGTAACGAGTCCAAGGTGGCCGAGCGACGCACCTGCCATCGGTTTGATTTTATAGTAGCGGACTTACCGCGTCAAAGGAGGGTTGTCCAACCACAAGCCCAGGGTTCCATCCACACTTGCGCAAGTGCTAAAACATCTCCCGTTTCCTATCTGGACATTGTGAATAATGTAACGCTATTATGTTGCGGGTTCTTTGTTCTTATCTTTTTCTAGTTGCGCCGCTACGTAGGAAACATGCTGAACATTGTCTTTCCTCAACGGAAAGGGATAGAAGAATACGTCGACTTGATAGGCCGCGAAGCCTATGAAGAGATCGTTTCTTTAGCACAGCCGCTGGCTGGAAAGAGAGTCCTTCACATCAACGCCACCGAATCCGGTGGAGGCGTCGCGGAGCTCCTCAGGACCTTGGTCCCCTTGACCAACAGCGTCGGCCTGCAGGCGGACTGGGCCGTGATGAGGGGAGCACCGGAGTTCTTCGACGTGACCAAAGCCATGCACAACAGCCTCCAGGGCAGCAACATGGCATGGACCAAGGAGATGTGGGACGTCTGGCGCCGCTACAACAAGGCCAACGCCCAGGACCTGGACATGCACGACTACGATTTCGTCGTCGTCCACGACCCGCAGCCCGCCGCGCTCCTCAACTTTGTGAGGAGGCGCAACTCCTCCACCAACGGCCGCTGGCTATGGCGCTGCCACATAGACATCACCGACGCCAGGCAAGAGGTATGGGACGTTTTCAGGCTCTTCCTGGATATGTACGACGGCTTGGTCTTCACCATGCCCACTTACGTGAAGGAAGAGCTGGGCCGCTACAACGTCGTCATCATCCCCCCCGGAATCGACCCACTCACCCCCAAGAATACCCCCCTTCCTCCCGATGTCCAGAGTAGGGTCCTCTCCGATGCTTCAATAGATCCCAACCGTCCAATCATGTCCCAGGTATCCCGATTCGACCCCTGGAAAGACCCCCTTGGCGTGATTGACGTCTACAAAAAGGTCAAGCATATGGTGAAAGGCCTGCAGCTTGTCATGGTCGCCGCCATGGCCGGGGATGACCCGGAAGGGTGGGTCTACTACGAAAAAACGCTGCGCCACGCCGGTGAAGACCCCGATATCCACTTCATGGTCGATCTGTTTGGACGGGGCAACGACATTCCCGTAAACGCCGTCCAGTCCGCCTCCAAGGTCGTACTCCAGAAGTCGATACGGGAAGGGTTCGGCCTGGTTGTCACCGAAGCCCTCTGGAAAGGAAAGCCCGTCGTCGCCGGCGATGCGGGCGGCATACGGCTCCAGGTTCGCGACGGCGAGACCGGCTACCTTGCCTCTACCACGGATGAGTTCGCTGAAAAAACGCTGCAACTACTCAAAGATCCTGCGGAAGGGGACCGGCTGGGCAATGCCGCCAAAGAGCACGTCCGTGAAAACTACCTGATAACCCGTCTGCTCAGAGACTACCTGACGGTCTTCAACCAGCTTGACAACGGCGCTTAGCGGTTGGGGTTTCCGTCAAGAAGGACACTTCAGCCCGCCTTGATGCTACGAAGGGGTAGCGCCTCGGCTTCCAGCGTGTGCAGGTCAAGGCGTCGGGACGCGCGGTCGATGTCTAAGCCAACCACCTCCCCGTTGTCGTCAACGTCAACGTTTAAGCCCTCGGTAACCTCAATGGTCTCCGCACCGGGCTTCGGCTTGAACTCCACGTATAGGCTATCGGTTTCCGGGTAGTAGCGAAGCTTCATACCCGTCCCTCCTTTCGGAAGTTTCTATCGAAGAAGGCGTTGTGAACGGTTTCGCCAGCCGCCCCCTTAAAGAAGCCTTGCTTCCGGTAGGCTGGACATCCTGCGGTCCAAGGTCAGAGTCTCCAGGCCTACCCCTGCGTAGTCGATGGCGATGAGCCTGTCGAAAAGCCCTGGGCCGCTCCTCGCCGCGAGGGTGTCGAGCACAGCGTACCCGTTCAGCGGGGCGACGAGGCCGCTCACCAGCAAGTCGGCCAAGCCGGTACTGGCTTCTGTGCTGGAAATAGCGTAGTGGTGAATCAAGGCAGCGTAGGCCTCACCTATTGCCTGGTTGGACGCGAATAGCTCGCATCCGCGTTCCTCCACCATGGCGACAAGCTGGCTCACACAGCGCTCGAAGTCCTTTTGCGGCTCCTTCGCGACGAGCCTGACCAGAATCGAGGTGTCAACGCCGTAGCGCAGGGCCATGCCCCTTCTCCCGCTGGTCCCGGAACTTGCGGATGTCGAAAGGAGTAGTCCCAGGCGGGACCTTATCCCCAAGATAGCCCAGCTTGGAGAGGTCTATCCGCTTGGGACGCAGGGTGAACCCGTCCGGTCCTTCCAGCAGTTCAAGCTGGTCGCCGGGCCCTACACCTAGTTCGTCCAGTACCCGCTTGGGGAAGGTCACCTGACGTTTGGAAGTAATCTTGACGAGCATCCGTTCCTCCTTACTAGAATACTACTTCAGTAAGGCAGAAAGCTCAAGCGGTCTGATGCTGTACTCTTCTGCTAGGGCGCTTGGTGAAGAGTAAGAACAGAGCCGCCACTGCCGCCGCGGCGAGGAACCCCCACAGAGCGGGGTTATAGACGCCGAGGTTGTCCGCCACCAGACCCGCCGCTACGGGCGTCAGCGTGCTGCCGAACATGGTGCCCGTGCCCAGCATACCGTTCAGCTTGGCAAAGTTCTTCCGTCCGTAGAAGTCCCCAATGATGGAGTGGTTGACGGGCGCGGTGCTCTCCCCGTAGGCAAAGAAGAAGGCGAACAGATACAGCATCCAGACCGCGTCGGAGTGGATGAGGAACAACATCCCCAGCACAGAGGAGATCTGCCCCATCATGAGCACATGGGGTTTGTACATGCGGTCTCCCAGCCATCCATTGAACAGGATCAGAGGCGTTGCGATAAACGCCGTCAGCGCCAGGAAACTTGCCCCGGTGAGCTCGCTGAAGCCGAGGCCGACAAATATGGGGATGAAGTGCACGCGTACGCCTGCGAGGACGGCGTGGCGCACCGCAGTGCTGTACATGATGATCCAGTAGGAGGTCGATCTCATCGCCTCGCCCGTATCGAAATCTTCCAGTGCCGTGGTCACTCTCGGCGCGGGCCGGGCGCCGTCCTGCTTCTGGGCCTCGGCGTCCTCCTCCCCGGGGCGTCGCCAGTCGGGCAGCAGGCCCATAGACTCGGGCGACCTGCGGATGAGGAAGGTCAGGGGCAGGGCTACCACAAGCACGAGAGCCCCGGCGAACACTGCGCCCCAGCGCCAGCCATGGGTGACTACAATGATGGCTACCACCGGGGTTAGCAGAGCGCTGCCGAACCTCAAGGAGGATGAGAATATGCTGAGGACGCGTGTCCTGTAGCGTACGAACCACAGGTTGGCCACGGCGTGCATGGCGTGGAGGAATCCCATGTTGAAGGCGAACGATATGACGAAGACGTAGATGACCAGGAACGACCAGTAGTTCCAGGCTATGGGTAGGATGAGAAAGCCGACGCCGCCGATGAGCGCGGCGAACACGGCGGGAAGGCCGGGGCCCGTTTTATCGATGAACCAGCCGACCAGCGGCCCTTCTATGCCGCCCTGTACGCGCGCCATCGTAAGCACAAAAGCCACCGCTGCGCTGCCGACCTTGAACTCTTCCTGTATGGGAAGGAAGAAGATGGGGAATGTGGCGGAGTGGACGGAGCCTATGGCGTTGACAATTGCGCCGTTGCCTACCATCACCCAGCCGTAATGGGTCTGGCGCAATCCCCGTTTACCTGCTCTTTCGTCCGTTTGCTGCATGTCAGGGGTCTCCAAAGGGAATCTACCACACTTTCAACGGCCCCGTTCGTGGTGAGGACCACTCCACCGCCGGATTGCTTCGGTTCCTTGCGATGACAAGGGAGCGGATCCCCCGGTAGGTGCAGTTCGCGAACCGCACCTACAAGTCCGGTATACACGTGCAGGGGTGAAACTCTTTCAAGCGGGGGTTTGCTCACCAACTCCACCCAAGATATACTCTGCCATTGTGCAGCCACGCACAGGTGAAACATGAGCATGACTGACAAGCGCATTGCTATATTCGGGGCGGGCGCCGTAGGCAGCTACATCGGCGCTTTCATAGACAGGGCTGGCCACGACGTTACACTGGTCGACCCCTGGGCGGCGCACGTCGACCGCATTCAGAAGGAGGGCCTGCAGGTCAGCGGCCCACAGGGAGAGTTCGTGCAGCGGGTGAGGGCGGTACACTGGGCCGACGCCCAAGCGTTCAATGAGCCGTTCGCCGTAATCTTTCTAGCCGTCAAGTCCTACGACACCGAGTGGGCGGCCCACTTCTCCAAGCGATTCCTGTCCGATGACGGCGTCATGCTTTCATCGCAGAACTGTATGAACGACTTGCTGGTGGCGTCTATCGTTGGACATGAGCGAGAGGTGCCCTGCGTTATTTCCGGCTTTGCGGTGGCCCTCTGGGAGCCGGGCAAAGTTGTGCGACGCAGAGAGCCTGAGGGCGCGGGTCACTCGGTGTTCCGCGTGGGCGAGCTTCACGGCAAGATCACTCCCCGCGTGGAGGAGCTGGCCGATCTGCTGGGCAGCGTGGACGGCGCTTACGCCACGTCCAACATCTGGGGCGAACGCTGGTCTAAGCTGGCCCTCAACGCCGCTTCGAATCCGGTGGTGGCTATGACCGGGCTGGGAGCCCAGGGTCTGGCGGCGGACCCGCGGGCGCGCCTGGTCTACATCCAGCTTGCCAAGGAGTGCGTCCGAGTAGGGCAGGCCCTGGACTACCGGATAGAGCCGGTGAACGGCATCGATGCGGAGGTCTGGAGCAGAGCGGACGAGGGCGACGCTTTTGAGGAGCTGGACGCCCGGCTGCAGGGCCGTGGCGACCCGGAGGACTGGCGCTCATCCATGGCCCAGGACGTGATCAAGGGCCGCAAGAGCGAGATAGAGCAGATGAACGGCTACATTGTGGAGATGGGGCGACAGAGGAACGTTGCCACGCCGGTGAACGAGGCGGTTGTACGGGTGATGAAGGAGATAGAGAGGGGAGAGACAGCCCCCGACACGTCGCAAACGGAACGGGTGCTCTCCGCCGCCGGTCTATAGCCTCATGGAGAACGGCCCAACTCTTAATTTCGTCAACGGGGCCCTGGCTTTCCTGCCCCTTCTTGTGCTGCTGGTCACCATGCTGGCCTTCAAGTGGAGCGCTCCCAGGGCAGGGGCGGCTTCCTGGCTGACCGTGGCGGCGCTGGCTCTGCTCTTCTTTGGCGCAAACCCCAATCTCCTTTCCATATCCAGCGCCAAGGGGCTCAGCCTGAGCTTCTTTGTTCTGTCCATCATCTGGACTTCCGTGCTCCTGTACAACGTCATCGACAGGCAGGGCGGAATCAAGGTGATCGGGACTACCATGACGCGTCTCGTCGGCGACCCGCTGGCGCAGGCGCTGGTGGTGGGCTGGTCGTTCTCCGGCTTCATGCAGGGCGTGGCCGGTTTCGGGGTTCCCGTGGCAGTGGTGGCCCCGCTCCTGGTGCTGATGGGCTTTTCGCCGGCAAGGGCGGCGGCGATAGTGCTGGTCGGCCATGCCTGGGCGGTTACTTTCGGCTCCATGGGCTCCTCCTACTACACGATACAGCTCGTCACCGGCATCTCCGGAGACGTCATCGGGCCGCAGATGGCGGCCCTCTTCGCCCTGCCCATCGTAGTCACCGGATTCGCGGTGGCCCACCTTCAAGGAGGGCTGGCCGCGGTGACCAGGGGAGCGCCGGGCATCCTGGTCATAGGCGGAGCAATGGCGCTTTCGGTGTGGATAGCGACGCTGGTGGGCGTGCCACAACTGGCTTCCATCATCCCAGGGCTTGTCGGAGCGGGGGTCGGATGGCTGGTCTCCAAGACGCCGCTGCTGGGCAGGTCTCCACGGGCCGCGGAGGACGCTGCGCCCGTGCCAGAGGGGGAGGCCAACGAATCTGGCGAAACGGAGGCCGCTTCCGGTGTGGCCGGCAACTTCCACATGGCGTTTCTTCCCTACTACCTGGTCATCCTGTTCAGCATCCTGTCGCAGGTGCCCGCCATCAAGTCGGCGACGAGCAGCCTGTTTTTCGCGCTGGACTATCCCGCCTTTGAGACGGCCCTGGGCTTCCAGGTGGGAGAGGCGCAAGACTACGCCAGGATACTGTTATTCAGGCACCCCGCGCCGTTGATACTGGCTGCGCTGCTTGTTTCCTACCTGGTCTACCAGGTTGCAGGGCGATGGAGGTCGGGGACGCTTGTTTCGGCGACCAAGCTGACCTACAGCCAGTCGATCTCCACCAGCGTGGGGATAGGCGCCATGGTCATGATGGCGGTCATCATGACCGATACTGGCATGACGGCTCTGCTGGGCCGCGCCATAGCGGCGGGCACGGGAGCCGCTTTCCCCGTATTCGCCCCGTACATCGGTGTGCTGGGCACGTTCATGACGGGGAGCAACACCAACTCCAACGTCATGTTCGGCGCTCTGCAGCTGGAGAGCGCCAACGCCCTGGGCATAAGCACAGTGACCATCGCCAGCGTACAGTCGATAGGCGGGTCGCTGGGCAGCGCCATCGCCCCGGCCAAGGTGCTGGTGGGCACGACTATAGTCGGCCTGTCGGGCAGGGAGAACGAGGTGATGCGCCGCACGATACCGTACTGCTTGGGCATTGTGCTGCTGGTGGGAATACAGGCCTGGATTATCCTGAGGTTCTTCGATTGAGGTTAGGTATGCCGGACAAAGCTAAGCTGAAGCAGGTGGTGCTCTGGGTCATGGCCGCCGATTTTCCGTTGATGTACGTAGGCGCGGTCTCTCTGGAGAACGCCGTGTTTACCGCGGTGACGCTGGCGGTGATGGCGGTAGCGGTGGCGGTAGCGGTGTACGCGTATTAGGCTGGGGTAACGCGGCTTTTCACCCCCATCTCAATCTTCCCCCCGTCAAGGGGGAAGAGGTTTGGACAACCCGTTTGGCTTGCTACGTCACGCGTATGGGGTGGGGCAGGGGCTGGTTGAACAGGTAGCCCTTCTGGTTGTACGGCACTTGGTCGGGCTGGGTATTGCCCGCGGCGTCGGTGGCCCGCGTCATGATGGCGTGCTCGCCCGGCTCGGCGTCCCAGACGAACTCGAACCGCGCCCAGGAGAGGTCCGGCTGACCGCCCGACAGCTCCGCGTCGGTCCAGGTGCGCCCGGAGTCCGCGCTCCACTCGACGCGTGAGATGATGCCCGCAGGTGAGTGGGCGTAGCCGTGGATGCGACGCCGCCCGGCGGGAAGCTCAGCCGGCCAGGGCAGGGCCAGCGCGCTCTTGATGACCTGCTCCGTCACCGGCTTGCCATCCGATTCTCCCTCCGGCGGATAAGCGTCGCCGATGAGCGTGTAGGAGGTGGTGTTGTTGCGCGTCCACAGCTGCTCGGAGGAGACGACTATGCGACCGAGCCACTTGATGTTCGCGCTGCCCACCCAGCCTGGCACCAGCGCTCGCAGGGGGAAGCCGTGGTCCTTGGGTAGCGTCTCGCCGTTGAGGGCGTAGGCCAGCAGCGTGTCGGGGTGCATCGCCTTCTCCACCGGCAGGACGTAGCGAAACCCGTCTTCCGGCGACTCCGTGTCCAGCCCCACCAGCAGCACGCTTACTGCGTTGTCGCCGATGTCGGCAAGGGTCAGCACGTCTCGCAGCGCGACGCCCACCCACTCGCCGTTGCCCACGGCTCCCGTCATCCACTGGGTGCCGGAGGTCTCTTGGCCGTTGAGGAGATTGAACATGGCTCGATGATTGCCGGCGCACTCCAGGTAGGAGATCAGCGTCCGGCTGGGCAGGCTGAGGATGTCGTCGTAGGTAAGCTCCATTGGCTCCGACACGGCGTCGCCCTCCACGGAGAGCCGCCAGTCCGCGGCGTCCAGGTCGATGCTGACGGAGTTGTTGCGGACAAAGAAGTAGCGATTGGGCGTGATGAGGCCCTGCATGTTCTCCAGCCGCGCCTCCAGCCCCTTGCCGTCGCGCTCTATGAAAGGGGCCGGGTCCTTGAAGAATGGGTAGTAAGGAAACGAGGCCGCGTCTAGTGGCGTCGACGTGGGCGCGGGCATCTCAGTGCCGACGCATGCGGCGAGGACCGCCGCCGCCCCGCCGACCATCATCAGCCGCAGGAACTGACGCCTGTCCATCCCCCGTCCTCTGGCGAACTGCCAGAGGGACTCGCCGTCGCCGTCCCAACGGGCGGGTGTGGGGTCAGGGGTGTTGGCTGGCATCCAAGTCTCCTATTAGGTTATGGGGTAGAATCGGTGCCGCAAAATGGCTCCATCTCAGGATCCATCGCTTTCTCCAGACTCAATTTGTTCACGCCACTCTTGCAATGTCTTCCCCTGGTATAACCAGTAAAGGCTGCCCTGCGCCGCAGACCATCCCTTCAGTTCCTTCGCTACTCCTGAGATCGTTGTACGTTTGCCCTCGTACAGAACGTGCGTGTCGTCGTCAACCTGACAGGTGATCTCTGGGTTGTCTGCCCACTGCAACGTAGCTCCCAGAGGAACACCAGTCAAAGAGAACCTAAACCGGGGTGCAGGTGGATCATATGCCTCAACTTGCATACCGATCTCACCAGCAGGGGTCACTTCGGTAAGCTCAACCAGTTTGAGAATCGCCTTTACCCGATGCGGCGCAACATCATGTAGAAACTCACGATTGCGGACTCGCCGGTCCTCGAACGCCGCAAGGAGAGTACGCTCAACCGTCTCATAGTTGTCAACTACAACGGCATATTCACAGTCAAACGGCAGAGGCACGCTGGTATTGTCCAGATTCTTCATGCGTTCCAGAACGTCCCGGGGGGAATCTCCTGCCGTTCGGCCTACCTTGACGTACTCCGGCATTGCTCGGTTGGTCAGCACGTATACGATGCCGCGCTTTGATGGCTCCTGGCTCATATATTCTCCTTTGTGCGGCAACTGCCTAATAGATGACGCCTGGCTCGGATATAGGTGGGAACAAGCTTTCGCAGGTGGGCCACATCTGCTTCAAGCCTTGGGCGTAAATTGCGGCTGGATATGGGTTGTACTGGTTTGCCAACAGTCCGGCGCCTATCGCCGCCTCCCGCGCCAACACAGAGGCGTCCACGCCCTCCGGCACCGTCCAGTTGTTGTGCTCGTCCACCTCGGCGCGGTACTCGCCGCCTTCAGGTGGGCGCACCAACATGGGAAACTTCATATCCTCGCCGTGCTCTGCCATGCCACGCTACTCCACTCCAAGCTTGACGCAACGCCAACAGGGGGCAAACGGGTGCCCTTTTGGCGGCACAGTATATCACGCGTCAGATTGCGCTGAGGAACGGGTAGATGGTCTCCATCAGCTCTTTCTCACGGCCCATGTAGCCGTGGTTTGCGCCCTCAACGACCCGTACGGTAGCGTGGGAGTAGTCGATCTCGCGCAGGGTTCGCATGGCCAGGCCGCAGACGGGCAACTCCTCCTCGCCGCCGATGTCGCACTCCTTCTCGCCGAAGACGTACAGCGTGGGCACGCCGGTGTTGGCGGCGTGGGCGCTGACGCTGTAGCGGTTATCCTGGTTGAAGCAGTCCACGTAGCTGCGAGCCGTCCACATGGAGCCCCAGGGCACTCCGGGCCTGAGGAAGGTGTCCGGTCTGCCCTCCGCAATGTCTCTTTCCGACTGACGGTACGGGCCCAGGAAGTCGTCTCCGTGCACGGCCGCCACCTTCTCGTGGTTGTACTCCCCCGGCGAAACCGACACCACTGCCGCCACGTTGTCGTAGCGCTCGCTGGCCTGGGCGTAGGTGGCCCTTACCGCGCCCCCGCTGTGGCCGCCCACGGCGATTCGACGGTGGCCGCGGCTGCGCAGGAGGTCGAGCCACGCCGCGTAGTCCAAACGTGACTCGGCGACCGATTCAAAGGCGTAGCCCTTGAGGTCGCCGCCTCTCACGCCGGTGGACACCATATCGTGGCCGCGGCGGTTGGCAGCGAGGAAGGCCATGCCCCGCTCGGCGAACATAGGGCCAAGCTGGGTCAGTAGGCTGCCGTAGAAGTTGCCGCTATCGCCGTGGAAGTAGATGAGGACGTCGGCTCCCGGCGTGGGGCCGCCCTTCGCCTCGAAGTAGGCCCCGGACAGAGGGATGCCGTCGGATGTGGTCACTTGAACCAGGTCTACCAGCATAGTCGTCTCCTAGAACTGAGTTGGTTGGAATCTTATCAGAATGGGGCGTGCCCTAGGCAAGGGGAGGCGCTTCCACGCGGTCGACGAGTTCTTTGTCAGGTTGGATTTTCATGAGCTGCGTTCGGTCTGCACGTTTGAGAACAGATCTGCCTTTTACCCTTTGACCTTAGCACAACAAACTAGAATAATAGGCGGGTCTATGTTCGCCAAGGTCAATACATGCGCCATCATCGGCTTGGACGGCACCATTGTGGAGGTGGAGGCCGATATCTCTCCGGGGCTGCCCAGCTTCAGCGTGGTCGGATTGCCCGATGCCGCCGTCCAGGAAGCCCGGGAACGGGTACGCGCCGCGGTGCGCAACTCCGGCTGCGAGTTCCCCATGCGCCGCGTCACGGTCAACCTGGCGCCCGCCGATCTGAAGAAGGAGGGCCCCGCCTACGACCTGTCCATTGCGGTGGGCCTGCTGATGAGCTCCGGCCAAGTGCACTCCGTTGTTGATTCCGCCCTGTTTCTGGGCGAGCTTTCCTTTGACGGGAGTCTGCGGCACACCAACGGCATACTGCCCATGGTGGCGCTGGCCAAGCAGC
>CAYVEN010000058.1:0-12066 GCA_964450505.1 uncultured Dehalococcoidia bacterium
CAGAGAGACCGGCTTCGATTTTCAGGAAGAGCGTTTCTGGAAAGAAGACGACTAGCCGTCACTTCGTTTTCCGTTCACCCCAAAGTGGAACAGTGGGCTAAGACTCCAACTGTCATTCTGAGCGCAGCGAAGAATCTAAGGCAGTTCATCAATAACATCGTAGCTTTGCTGGGCCGCTATCTCCCCGCTCATGGTGAGCCTAGAGTTCATCCTGAGCGTAGCCGAAGGGAACCATATGAGCGGGAACCTGGGCCAGCCCACAAGTTCGGCAAAGCTCTCCATGTTGGTCAACTTCTCCTTCTGCCGTTGCCTCCATCTGGTGTACAATCCCATGCAACGGAGCGACGATTGTGACTACGCCAGTAAGACGGCAATACCTGGATATTAAACGCCGCTATCCCGACTGCATTCTTCTATTCCGCATGGGCGACTTCTATGAGACTTTCGATGAAGACGCCAAAGTAGTGGCGCGCGACCTTGACATCGCCCTGACAGAGCGAGCCTTCGGCAAGGGCCCGAAGCATCCCCTGGCAGGCATTCCTTATCATGCGCTGGACAGCTACCTGGGGCGGCTGATCAAGGCAGGGCACAAGGTGGCCATATGTGAACAAACCAGCGACCCGGCGCTATCCAAGGGGATCGTGGATAGGGAAGTGGTCAGAGTGGTCACGCCGGGCACGGTGATCGAACCCTCCCTTCTGGAGGAGCGCAGCAACAACTACCTGGCCTCGGTCGTTATTGAGGCGGAAGAGGCGGGACTGGCCTACACCGACGTAAGCTCCAGCGACACCGTCTTTGTAACCCAGGTCTCATTGAAGGACATGCCTTTGGAGCTGGCCAGGCTGGCTCCCGCTGAAGCAGTAGCGCCCCAGGGTCTCCACGAGGCGTTGCCGGACAATGTGAAGACGGCAACCGTGGCGGATGAGGCGTTCCGCTTGGATAGCAGCCGCGAAATGCTCAAGGAGGAGCTGGGCGTTGCCACGTTGGAAGGTTACGGCATAGAGCGCTCGCCCCTGATGATACGCGCCGCCGGGGGGCTGTTCTCCTACCTGGGCCAGAACCAGCGCCAAGCCCTGGAGCGCATTGCCAGGCTGAGAGCTTACGACTTGAAGTCCACCATGTCCCTTGACCCTCAGACAAGACGCAATCTGGAACTGTTTGCCGGGGGAAGGTGGGAGTCCAAAACGTACTCTCTGCTGAACGTTCTAGACCTAACCAAAACGTCAATGGGTGGCCGTTTGCTCAGACAGTGGATAGGCCAACCGTTGATGGAGACAACCGCTATAAAGCAGCGGCAGGACAGCGTGGAGTGGTTCCACAAGGACAGATCCAGGCGCAACAGGGTTATCAGAACACTCTCGGAAGTGTCCGACATGGAGAGGCTGGTGAACCGGGTGAAGAGCGGCGTCTCCTTGGCGCGAGACCTGGTCGCGCTGCGCCGCAGCCTGGAGGCGATACCGGAACTGCAGGCCGTTCTGGGAGAAGACGACGGTCCACACGTGAAGTGGCTGCTGGCTAAGCTGCCGTCCTGCACGGAGACGGCGGCATTGATCCGCCAGGCCATAAGGGACGAGCCCGGCCAGGTGGGAGAGGGCGCCGTGATACGTCCGGGATTCTCGGCGGAACTGGACGAGCTGCGCACCGCGGCGACTAACGCGCGCGGGTACATAGCAAAGCTGGAGGGACAGGAACGGGAGCGAACCGGGATCAGGAACCTCAAAGTCGGCTACAACAAGGTTTTCGGCTATTACATAGAGGTGACCAGGCCCAACCTGTCGCGGGTGCCGTCGGAATACCAGCGGCGGCAGACCTTGACCGGCGGCGAGAGGTTCATCACGCCTGAGCTCAAGGACTACGAAAACATGATCCTCAATGCCAGGGAGCGGCTGGAAGAGATCGAGATTTCGCTATACCGGCGGGTCTGCAATCAGGTGGGGCAGGCCTCGGGGCCAGTATTGCAGGCGGCGGAAACGGTAGCCCATATAGATGTGTTCACGGCGCTGGCCGAGGCCGCGGAACGGTTCGATTACGTGCGGCCAGAGGTGGATGAAAGCACCGTAATCGAAATCAAGGACGGGCGCCACCCCGTGGTGGAAGCCATGCTGCCTCCGGGGGACTTCGTGCCCAACGATACGTTCCTTTCCGGCGAAGAGGCCGGCCTGATCATCCTCACCGGGCCCAACATGTCGGGCAAGTCCACCTACCTCAGGCAAGTAGGGCTCATTGTGTTGATGGCTCAAATGGGCAGCTTTGTTCCCGCAAGGTCGGCTCGGATAGGCCTGGTAGACCGTATCTTCACCAGGGTAGGCCTGCAGGACGACCTTGCCGTAGGGCAGTCCACCTTCATGGTGGAAATGGTGGAAACGGCCAGCATCCTGAACAGCGCTACAAAGAGGTCGCTGGTGATCCTGGACGAGATCGGAAGGGGCACCAGCACCTATGACGGCTTGTCCATAGCTCAAGCGGTTGCGGAGCACATCCACAACGACCCCATGCTGGGATGTCGCACCCTGTTCGCCACGCACTACCAGGAGCTCACCGAACTGGCCCATACGCTGCCAAGGGTAAGAAACTACTCCGTGTCCGTATCTGAAGAAGGCGGCACGGTGACATTCCTGCATCGCATCGTGCCCGGAGGTGCCGATAGAAGCTACGGAGTGCACGTAGCCCAGCTTGCCGGCTTGCCCCGCGACGTAATAATCCGCGCCTGGGACCTCCTCAGTTACCTGGAGGGAAGCGGGCGCAACGGAGCAGCGCCTAGAAGCAGAGGAGATGGAGCCATACAGCTAGGGTTGTTCGGCGGCACACCGCCCGTAACGGAAGAGTTGCTGAAGCTGGACGTGACGGCCATGACCCCAATGGAGGCCATCAACGCGCTGTACGTCCTGCAGCAGAAGGTAAGGGACGGTTGAGGTCAGATGAGCTTGGACTTGGAGAAGACCATATACCTGGCCGATAGAGAGTCCTGGCGCACCTGGCTCGCGGAACACCACGACAGCGAGACCGAGGTCTGGCTCATCTACTATCGCAAAGAGACGGGCAAGCCCCGCATCCCCTACAACGACGCGGTGGAAGAGGCGTTGTGCTACGGCTGGATCGACAGCACAGTACGGGGCATAGATGAGGAGCGGTTTGCCCAACGGTTCTCTAGGAGGAGAAAGAATAGCATGCTCTCTCAGATGAACAAGGAGCGCATACGCAGCCTCATTGCCTCCAACAAGATGACCCAAGCGGGCCTGGACGCCGTGGCGCACGTCTTTGACCCGGCTGCGGATGAGGCGGAGGAGTTCGAAATACCACAGGAAATCCTTGCCGCCTTGAAGGCAAACGACCGGGCGTGGCGTAATTTCCAGAAATTCCCCGGTTCGTACCGGAGAATTCGCATAGCCTATATCGAAAGCCGCAAACGTCACGGCGAGGAGATGTATAGGAAAGCCCTTCAGCGCTTCATAGAGATGACCGCCCAGAATAAACGGTTCGGTTTCGTGAAGGAGATGACCTGAGCCGTTTGACACTGTAGCAGCGCCTCTCTATGATACTGTCTATCTTCTGCTCAACTAATCCAAGAATTCAGCAACGGAATTGACAGCCCTACATATATCTAAGACTCCTCCATGCGACGAGAGTCCACCCCTCAACAGCTTTTACCCTGGCTGCCTGCGTGTGTATCCTCCTACGTTGGTGGTTGCGTTTTACGCTCTTAGGGAGATGTCGTGACCCTCTACAAATGGCTAACCTCCGAGATGACCTCTCACCGGGACAAACAGTTCCGGTGGTGGCCTGAAGGCACGCACGAGGCCACGGAGTTCGACGACGAGTCCATAGGAGCGAAGGGCAGGGGACTGCACCTGCTGAAGCGCCCCGTGGATGCCCTCAGGTTCGGTCACTGGCCGGGACACCTGTTCGAGGCGGAGGCTGTCGACCCCATAGCGGAGGACGATTTCAAGGTCCGCTGCTCCAAGGTCAGATTGATACAAGAGGTGGACCGGGCGCGGGTGTTCGGTCCGCAGGGAGACCGGTTTACCAAGTTCCTCTCCTGGCTCGCCGATATACCGTGGCTGGAGGGGGAGGAGTCCATAGAGGCAGCCATAGACGCCGCCGTGGAGTACCAGTCGCGGTTATCCACGTGGGGATGGAAAATGCTCCCCGTGGAAACGGTGCGCTTTGAAGAATGGATCGCGGGCGCCAACTACTATGCGAATGCGGTCAATCCCAGCGCGCTTACCGGAGCCTGGACAGCCTGGGCGGAAACCGGAGTAGACTGGTATCACTGGGTAGCCCCCTGGGCCGCCTCGATCTCATGGGGCGGCGGATGGTCCAGCCTGGAGGCCGGTGCCGGAGCGGCGGCCTGGGCAGTGGCCAAGAAGGAGTGGAAGGGAGCGTCTCCATGGCCAGCCCCCAACGACGACCACTGGAAGGAGACGGCCAACAGGGTGCGGCTAGCAACTAGGATGATAGCCGGCTCAGCCGCCAACGATACGGCAAGAGCGGCGGAGTATATAATATGCTCGGACAGCTTGCCGATAAACCCGTACGAGCCTCTAATGCTCGTATGGATGCTTGGATACTGGCCCATGGGTGTAATCGACGGGAAGTACATGATAGGAGACATCTCCGCAGTGGTTGGCGGCGATAACGCCGTGCACAAGCAGAACAGGAACCCGGAGCTTCTGTTCCGTCAGTACGGGAACTGGACAGCCTGATGAACATCTTCTTTGACACCGACTATACCTGGCTGGGAGTTGATGACTCTGTCAGGCCGGGCACCCACGAAATCATGCAGAAGCTCATAGATGACGGCCACAAGATATACGTTTGGTCGGGTATAGGCATCAGGTGGCCGGAAGTCCGACGCCACAACCTCACTCCCTACGTTAGCGACTGCTTCGTCAAGCCGCTGGACAACTTCATAGAAGCGCTCGACGAATTGGGTCTTCCCGTAAGACCGGACGTTGTAGTGGACGATTACCCGGAGGTCCCCACGGCGCTGGGGGGAATCTGGGTAAGGCCGTACTTCTTCTACAACGCGGCAGACAACGAGATGCAAAGGGTGTACCAGCTTATTTCGCAGTACGCCAAGAACGGAACCCGCTAGGGGCACAGTCCTCTAACCAACCGCTGAATCCGCCCTTGTTTTCTCCATTTCGTGAAATCGCTATCTAGTGCCCCCTGAGAGCAAGATGCTACCATTGAGGCATCCTCCATCCATTGTTGATGAGATGCCGATACGAGTTCTAGACAGTAACCTTGCCTCCAAGATAGCCGCGGGAGAGGTCGTGGAAAGGCCGGCGTCCGTGGTCAAAGAGCTGGCGGAAAACGCCATAGACGCCGGGGCAACCAGGGTAACCATCGAGGTGCAGGGCGGCGGCATGGAATCGATCAGGGTCAGCGACGACGGAGCGGGAATCCCTATTCTGGACTTGGAGCTGGCGTTGGAACGTCACGCCACAAGCAAGATCGGCGATGAAAACGACCTGGAAACGATATCCACCATGGGATTCCGTGGGGAGGCCCTGCCCAGCATCGCCTCCGTATCCAGGTTGGTGCTCACCAGTCGCGTCAGGGGAACCGAGCAGGGAGCTTACGTTCGCTCCAATGGCGGAATACTGGAGAGGAAGGGCGCCGCCGGGACCTCCGAAGGGACCTCCGTGATGGTACAGGACCTCTTCGCCAATGTGCCTGCGCGCCGGAAGTTCCTCAGGTCGGCGGCAGCCGAATCGTCCCGAATACACAACGCGGTAACTCAGCTTGCCCTGGGGCACCCCCACGTACGGTTTCATCTAACCAGCAATGGTAGGGAGACTTTCTCCTCGCCGGGAAGCGGCGAGCTCGGCGACGTCTTGACGGCAGTATACGGCCGGGAGACGGTGGAGGCTCTTCTGAAGGTGGAGGGAATCGACAAAGACGGGCGGCGCGTATCTGGCTTTGCCTCGTCGCCGTCGCTGACGCGTGCCAACAGAAGCGGGATCAACTTCTTCGTCAACCGCCGCTGGATACAGAACCGCATGCTCCTCCAAGCCGTAGAGGAAGCGTACAGAGGACTGCTCATGGAGGGCCGTCATCCCCTGGTGGTCTTGCACCTGGAGCTACCCACGGTTGAAGTGGACGTCAACGTGCATCCGGCCAAGCGCGAGGTGCGGTTTCATCACGATGGCGTGGTGTTTTCGGCTGTACAACGCAGCGTAAGAGAATGCCTGGTCGCTCATTCGCCGGTGCCGTTGGTGACAACGCAGGCCGTACAACCCAGCGCCGCGCCTGTCGGCTGGCATTCGCCTCCCGCGCCGCTATGGGCTGGGCAAGATTCGTTCAAGACGTGGCCGGTTCCTCCTGCGAGCCAGGATCCCGGACGGACAGACAGCAGCGTGATAGACACCGAGCATGGACCCCGGCTTCCCACGGGAGAAACGCTTCCCGCCCTCCGTGTGCTGGGCCAGGCAGGCCAGACCTATGTGATCGCGGAAGGGCCGCAGGGAGTCTACCTTATCGACCAGCACGCAGCGCACGAAAGGGTGAACTTTGAAAAGGTGCTTCGCCAGGTGGAGGAAAAGAGCCCTGAGATTCAGGGCCTGCTGGAGCCGCTGGCGGTGGAACTGCTCCCTGAGCAGGTGCAAACACTGGAAGAGTGGAAGGACACCCTCCATGATTTCGGTTTCCTTGGCGAACCGTTCGGAGAGAGGGCGTATTTGATCAGAGGGGTACCCGCCGGGATAAGAAACACCAGTCCTGACCAGCTGTTGGGCGAGGTCTTGGAGACCTTGCAGAAGGCCCAAGAACCGTCGCAGGCCCTTGAATCCATGGCTGCTTCCATAGCCTGCCACAGCTCGGTGAGGGCAGGGGATACGCTGACGCACGACGAGATGGCCGCTCTGTTAAGACAACTGGAAGCGGCCCGTTCGCCGCACACCTGCCCCCACGGTCGTCCCACTATGCTGCACCTGAGCGCAAGCAACCTGGAACGCGAGTTTGGCCGGAGATAACCGTTCATAGATGGGCTAAGAGGAGGCCTATCCGGCCATCCTCAAATGCTCAATCTGCATTTCAGGCGCTAGGTGTCTCGGCGTTGCAAATGACCTACCACGATTGAAATTCTAGGCACATCATTCAGCTTCTTTAATTGTCTGGTTGACATATGTTAAACCAAACAATTAAAGTACTCGGAGGCCAATAGTTGAGAAATAGGTCTACTATTATTACAATAAGGAGTTGCAATGGGACGCATACTGCAAAAGAGGATGCTGGCAATACTACCGGCGGCGCTGCTAGCGGCGCTTGTCATTGGCTGCAGTCCCGCCGACGGAGAGACCGTTACGCTGACAGTGTATTCCGGTCGCAGCGAGGAGCTGGTCAAGCCAATCATAGAGCAGTTCAGCGAGCTAACCGGAGTCAACGTAGAGGTGCGCTGGGGCGGCACCGCCGAGATGGCGGCGGCCATTATGGAAGAGGGAGATAACACCAGAGCGGACGTTTTCTATGCTCAAGACCCCGGCGCATTGGGAGCGCTTAGAGATAGATTCGCAGAATTGCCGGATGAAGTCCTGGATCTAGCCCAGCCGCGGTTCCAAGCCGACGACGGCAAGTGGGTTGGCATATCGGGACGGGCTAGGGTGATGGTGTACAGCACTGAACGCCTTACCGAGGATGAGCTGCCCGATAGCGTGTGGAACCTAACGGATCCAAAGTGGCGGGGACGCATCGGCTGGGCGCCCACCAACGGATCGTTCCAGGTGATGGTGACAGGGATGCGTCAGCTATGGGGAGAGGAACGGAGCAAAGAGTGGCTGGAAGGCATCCAGGCCAACGATGTCAAGGTGTACCCCAAGAATACGCCACAGGTGGCGGCGGTGGCAGCGGGAGAGATAGACGTGGGTTTGGTTAACCATTACTACCTATTCCGTTTTCTGGCCGAGGAGGGGGAAAGCTTCCCGGCGCGCAACTACCATCCCAAAGCGGGAGACCCCGGCGCCCTCATGATGGTGTCCGGAATAGGGGTGCTTGAGCAATCGGAACAAAAGGAGACGGCCTTCAAACTTGTGGAGTTCCTACTCTCCGAGGTGGGACAGCAATACTTTGCATCGCAGACCTTTGAGTATCCCGTCATAGAGGGAGTAACGACGCAGCGTGTGCTGACACCCATTTCGGAAATAGACGCGCCCAACATACAACTGCAAGACCTCTCTGACCTGGACGGCACTTTGAGACTGCTGCAAGAAGCAGGAGTCCTCTAGCCAAGGGGCGTAGATGGAAGTCACCCACGGCGAGCGGTTCAATTTTGCGCACGGACTAACGACCGGAGGCGTGTCGAGGCCGCCTCTGGCCGTATTGATTCCGGCTCTGCTGGTGGCAGCCGTTATGCTTCTACCGCTCGTCTACTTGATCATTCGCACGGCGGGCGCCGGCGAAGAGGCGCTGGACGCGTTGCTCCGCCCACGGACGTTGTGGGTATTACTCAAGACGCTGGGGCTCATATTCGCCGTGACCGCCTCATCGGCAGCGGTGGCGCTGCCCCTGGCATGGCTTACCGTGCGCACCGATCTGCCTTTCAAGCGCGTCTGGTCCATACTGACCGTTCTACCGCTGGTCATTCCCAGCTACGTCGGCGCGCTGGCTATAGTTTCGGCCTTGGGTCCAGGCGGCATATTGCAGCAATGGCTGGAAGGGCTGGGTGTGGAGAGGCTGCCCGACATCTACGGGTTTACAGGAGCGGCGTTTGTTCTTACCATTTTCACCTATCCCTACATGCTTTTGATTCTACGCACAGCTTTATGGAGACTGGATCCAGCCCTGGAAGAGACGTCTAGGAGTCTGGGTTCGGGCAAGTGGGAGACCTTCCTAAGAGTGGTAATGCCGCAGTTGAGACCCGCCCTGGGAGCCGGAGGCCTGCTCGTAGCTCTCTATACCCTGAGCGACTTTGGAGCGGTGTCGCTGCTGCGGTTCGAATCGTTGACACAGCAGATATACGTGCAGTATCAGGCGTCGTTTTCACGCCACGCCGCCGCCGTGTTTTCACTACTGCTCGGCGCAATAAGCATAGGTCTATTGGTAATGGAAGCCAGGTCTCACGGCAAAGCCAAGTACTATAGAAGCAACAGCAGCACGCAGCGACCGCCCTTTACGGTGCCGCTCAACAGATGGAAATGGCCGGCGCTTATCTTCTGTGGATCCATAGTAACCATCGGTCTGTTGTTGCCGGTTGGAGTCCTGGCATACTGGCTGGCGCGAGGCATGGCCGCCGGAGAGCCGCTGCGACTGGTCTGGAGCGCGGCCTGGAACTCGGCGATGGTGTCGGCACTGGCTGCGGGAGTGGCTACGGCGGCGGCGGTGCCGGTCGCACTGATGGCGGTGCGCTTCCCCGGAAGACTCTCTTTCATCATAGAACGGGCTTCATATACAGGGTTCGCTCTGCCCGGCATAGTAGTGGCGCTGGCCCTGGTGTTCTTCGGCGCCGCCTATGCGGGTTTCCTGTATCAGACGCTGGCCATGCTGGTGCTGGCCTACCTGGTGCTCTTCCTGCCCCAAGCCACCGGCGCGGTGCGAAGCTCCTTGCTGCAAGTGAGCCCTCGTTTGGAGGAGATGGGGCGAAACCTGGGAAGAACGCTGGTCAGGGTCTGGCTGAGCGTCACCCTGCCCCTTATGAGGCCGGGATTGCTGGCGGGAGCCGCCCTGGTGTTTCTGACCGTAATGAAAGAGCTTCCAGCCACACTACTGCTCAGCCCCATAGGGTTCGATACACTGGCAACCAAGATATGGAGCGCCAGCTCCGAGGGCTTCTTTGCCCGGGCGGCTGCGCCGTCGCTGCTGCTGGTGCTGGTAGCGTCGTTTTCGTTGTTGCTATTGTTGCGCCAAGAAGAGGTGAAGTCTTGAGACCCCCTGCCATACGGTGCTTCGGTCTTTCCAAGCAGTTCGGCAATGTGTGCGCCGTGGAGCAGGTGGACTTTGCCGTCGACAACGGGGAGAAGATGGTGCTCATCGGCCCCAGTGGTTGTGGCAAGACCACGCTGCTCAGGCTCATCGCCGGATTCGAGATGCCTACCGCGGGAACGCTGGCGGTGGGAGGAGACCTTGTGGCGGGGCCGGAGCAAGCCCTGCCGCCGGAGAAACGACGCGTTGGCATGGTGTTCCAGGATTACGCTTTGTTCCCCCACATGGACGTTTGGCACAACGTAGCCTATGGAGTCCGCGATAAGTCGATGCGCGATAGCAGGGTAGGAGAGGTGTTGGAGCTCGTAGGCCTCTCCGGCATGCAGAGACGCCTACCGCACGAGCTTTCAGGCGGTGAGCAGCAACGCGTGGCCCTGGCAAGAGCCCTCGCACCCGGTCCCGCGGTGGTCCTGCTGGATGAACCGTTTTCCAACCTGGATGCCAGCCTCAGAGCCAGGGTTCGGGCCGAAGTGCGACAAATACTGAGCGATGCCGGGACGTCGGCTATATTCGTAACCCACGACCAGGAAGAAGCGTTGTTCTTCGGCGATAGGATCGCGGTGATGCACTGGGGACGCATTGAGCAGGTGGATACTCCGGAGATGATCTTCCATCAACCAATCTCGCCCTTCGTGGCGAGGTTCATGGGGATAGCCGACTTCATTCCCGCAACGGTACAGGGCGACGTGCTGGTAACGGAGCTGGGGATGATCCCCAGGCCGCTGGAGGCCGGAGACGGCTCCAAGGTAGAGGTGATGGTCCGCCCCGACGATATATCCATCCGCCCGGAAGAGGCGGGGCAGGGTAGGGTGGTGGAACGGGTCTTCCAGGGAGCGCATAACCTGTACAAGGTAAAGCTGCCTTCCGGGACTGTTATCCACAGCCTACGGTTGCACTACCAAAGCTACTCGGAAGGGGCACGGGTATCGGTGCGGATAGACCCTGGACACGACCTCATGTGCGCCGTGGACGGCAAGCTGGTGAACATCCTACCTACAACCCACGGTTGAGCGGGTCACAAAAAATGGGCAGGGTTTGGAAAACCGCTGCCCATCTCCAATTCAGGCGGATGGATGCTTATTTCAAGCGCAGTCTATCGAATCTATTGCCCCAGTAGCGCTTGAGGTCCTGCTTTCTGGGCTCGAATATAGAGCCCGCGCCCGGCAACTCCGTAGCCCTGTCGCCCTTCACCAGTAATCGGCCGGCGGCAAGAGAAGCGGCGGTAGCGGCGGCGGCTCCCAGTAGAGCGCGCTTCAAGAAACTGCGGCGTGAAATCGTGGCGACTGTAGCTTCATTCAATCCCGACATATCATCTCCGGAGCTATCTAAAGCTGACTAAGTCAATTCTTGCATCGTTCGTTTGGAAAAGCAAGCAAACATGGGAGCAATTATCCGTTTGACACCTCTTCTCTAGCTGGACTATAGTCCGCTTGTCACAGTTCCAGGTTTCTCCTTTTGCGATTCATACATGAGTCGATTGAAAGGGTTGGCCTCGTGCCCCCTTGCACGGCTCATGTATGGAACCTGGTGACTGTGACAAGTAGCCAATCCTAGCCGCAAGGGGGTCCCTATTGAAATCGCCGCACCTCATTGCAACTATTCTTGTATTACTCGTGCTGTCTTTTGCCTCTTGTTCCGAAGCAGAGCCTACGCCCACGCTCATCCCTCCCACGGCCACTGGCGTCACTCCTTCGCCCACTGTCCCTAGCGCCCCCGTCGCCCGCTCCGTCGTTGAGTCGACCTTCAGCGAGCCTCTCTCCTCCGGCCTGTCCATAGCCGACGTGACGGAGAACGCCCTGCCCAGCGTCGCTCGCATCGTCACGGGAACAGGCTCCGGTACGGGGTTCATAGTCAACGAAAACGGGCTGGTTGTCACCAACAAGCACGTCGTGGAAGGAAGCGCCCATGTCAGCATACGTATGGCGAATGGGAGTGAGTACCGGGGCAGCGTAACAGAGCAGCATCCCACCCTGGACCTGGCCTATATCAGCATAGACCCCAACCGGACGTTCACCCCAATAGCGGTCGGAGACTCTGATGAAGTCCGCGTTGGCGCGGAGGTCATCGTCATAGGGTTCCCCCTGAGTTCGGCGCTGGGGTCGGAACCGACCGTCAGCGTGGGTATCGTATCGGCCAAGAGGGACGACC
>CAYVEN010000059.1:0-12040 GCA_964450505.1 uncultured Dehalococcoidia bacterium
CTCGTCATCTGAGTAGCCCCGTGATATCAGCCCGCGGATGATGTTCTTCCCGTCCGCCGGCGACTCCAGCCCGTCCATGTATGGAGCGTTGGGCACGTTGCTGCCTATTGACCTTGTGGAATAGGCTACGTGGTCGCCCACTATGGTGTCCGTGCCTATCCCCACGTGGTCTATGCCAACCAGGTTCACCATGTAATCGTAGTGGTCAAGTACCACGTTGATGTTCTGCTTGGGGTCGTCGCTCAGAGAGTTGGGTACAGACGTGATGCAGACAATGCCTCCCTTCTTGACGCAGGCCAAGAGCGCATCGTCCTTTACGGCGCGCTTGGTCTGTCTCAGTGTGTAAGCGGCGTTGTGGCTGAAGATGGGAGGAGCTTCCGAGTGCTCGATGGCCTCCAACGCCGTCTGGTGGCCGGCGTGTGAGAGGTCTACGGACATGCCCAGCTGGTTCATGCGCTTCACCACCGCTATCCCGAAATCGCTGAGGCCGGAATCGGTGCGTTCGTATGAGCCGTCGCCAATGTAAGACTTGTGCGAGTAGGTGAGCCCCGCCAGGCGTACGCCCATGCCGTACAGCACATCCACCCGGTGTATCTGGTTGCCTATGGCTAGGTGCTCCACCGTAGGCAGGAATCCCACCTTGCCCTCCCTGTGCGCCGACAGTATCTCGTCTGCGTTGCTAACCTGCACCACAATGTCGCTGTGCAGGCTGACGTCGGCGAGCATAAGGCCTATCTCGTCTAGTACTAGCTCAAAATCCATGGAGGATGCGTGCGTGGGCTTGATGCCGCCACGGAATCCGTTGGAAGTGCCCACGGCGGCCCAGCCTCCATGCATAGCGGCCTGGTAGCCCCATTCGTAGTTGCCGTTGCGGAAGTACTCCAGCAGTTCGTCGATGTTCTCCGTGAACACCATGGGATGCTCGTGCATGTCCACCATGACAAGGTCTTCCATCAACCCATGGAACCGCTTTTCGCCCTCCGCATCCAGCGGCACCGTCATGGATGGCACACGCCCTATCTGTTTAGCAAGGTCAAATGTCCGGGTTGTCATATATACGCCTCCTGGAGAAGCTAGCAGGCAGATTGTAGTCCCACTGCGGGTAACCCTCAAGTGCCACGTCTGAGTGTATAATATGGAATCCACCCTTTTAAAGGAAGCCTAGTTGGACGATAGCACTGCTGCAAACACCTCCGCCAATACAGCGCCCCCGACTTCGTCGCCCGGCACCATAGCCGCTTGGAGTTTCTCATAAACGGGCCGTTGAGGGCGTTCCGCTATCCTCAGTTTCTCTACCTCTGGGGGGCCTCCAGCATCTCCATTACCTCCTTCTTCCTCATGAACATAGCGCGGGGCTGGCTGGTCCTTGAGATGACTGACTCCGCTTTCCTGGTCACGGCCTCTCAAGCGGCTAGCATGCTGCCCCAGCTGTTTACCGCGCTAATAGGCGGCTTCGTGGCCGACCGCTTCGACCGCAAGAGGGTGATCCTCTATGCAGAGCTGTTCAACATGGCGGTATTGCTGCTCTTTGCCTTCATGGTCATCTTCGAAGTTATCCAAGTCTGGCAGATATTCGTTATCTCCTTCTTCAACGGCATCTCGTTTTCAATCGGCTTTCCCGCTCGCACCTCTGCCGTCCCCGCAATGGTGGAACGTAAGGACATCGCCAGCGCCGTGGCGCTGTTCACCACGGTGTTCAGCGCCGGCCAGTTGTTGGGACCCGCCATGGCGGGCCAGCTTATAAATACGTTCGGCATGGGCGCCACATTCCTCAGCTCTTCTCTGGTGCTGCTGCTGGCCATTGGGCTGCTGATACCGTTGAATACCAAGGCCACCTGGGGCAGTCATAACGCCGGCTTATCCATGTGGCAGAGCATAGCCGAGGGATTCAGCTACGTACGGCAAAGCAAGCTGGTGCTCGGCCTTATGATGCTGGGCTTTGGCGCTACTATGTTTGGATTCCCCTTCATGAGCATACTGCCCGTGTTCGCCAGGGACGTCCTGGACGTGGGCCCGGGCGGTCTGGGCTGGCTTGCCGCCATGCAGGGTGTCGGCGCACTGTTTGGCTCGGTAATAGTAGCGGCCATGCGCAACCACAACCAGGTCAAGGTGTTGACCATAGCCGGCTCTCTGGGTCTGCCCACGCTGGTCCTACTGTTCGCGCTGTCACCCGTTTACTTCCTGTCGCTGATCGTGGTGCTGATGCTGGGCTTCTTCTTCCAGGTTTTCATGACCAGCAACTTCACCCAGGTCCAGATAGTAGTCCCGGACTCAATAAGGGGACGAGTTCTCAGCATAAGGATGATCATCTTCGGTATGGGCCCGCTTGGCATGATCCTGCTGGGCACTTCCGCCGAAATCATAGGCCCTGTCTGGGCCACCGCGTGGATGGGCATCCTGGGTCTGGCAACGATGATAGCCACAATTGCTATCTTCCCCGCCCTGCGCCAGCCGGAGGCTGCCGTGGACCCCGCCGCCGAGACGCAGGCTGTCAGATAGCCTGCCGCCGCTAGTACTGGAACGGTATGGTATCCAGATCTTCTATGCGTCCGTCCCGGGTATATCTCCAGATGCCTATGTAGCCGCGCAGCAGATCACCGTTCTCGTCCCAGTCCAAGGAGTTGGCGACGCCCTCGTAATTTATTTCACGGCCGTCGGTGAGCAGGCGAAGGCCATCGGCGATTCCTTGGGGAGTTCCCATGACCGTCTCACCGGGCGGGCTGCCGATGGTTCGCAGATGGTCACGGATGGCGTCGCCGTTGAGGCTGCCGGCCGCCTGGGCAGCCAGGGCCAGCGCAACGGTCGCGTCGTAGGTCTCTTTGACGTAGGTGGACTGAGGCAGAGCGCCATACTCGGCCTCGTAGGCCGCCTCCCATGCGGCGGTGGCGTCATTGTCCGGGGCAGGGGCTCCCGCTGTGCCGTACATATCGCCCAGCCGCTCGCCGCCGATCTCGGTGACGAGGCTCCGCCTCTTGGCGGCGTCGCCAAAGATGAACTGGCTGTAGATGCCCGCTTCCAGCGCCTCCCGGACAATGGACAGCGCCTGCTGCTCGAATGTGATGACCACCAGCGCTTGAGCGCCCGAGCTCGCGCTCTCCCGCAGCTCAGCAAGATGATTCGTCTGATTGGGGTCGACTGCAACAGCCCGCGGCTTCCCGTCCCACGACTCCTGGAAGCTGCGGGCCAGCCCCTGGCCGTACGGGTCGTCTATGTAGAGCAAGCCCACGTTGTCGAAGCCCCGTTCCCCGGTCACGCGGGCCAGCACCGGCCCTTGAGCGGTGTCGGAAAGGGCAGTGCGGAAGAAGTAGCCATTGTCGTCGGCCGCGGTCAACTGGGGAGAGGTGGCGGAGGGACTGATGGTCGGCACACCCGCCGGCCCGGTGACCGTCTCTGCGACGGGCAATGACACTGCGCTGGCGGTGGGCCCCACTATGGCGTGGACTCCTTCCGTTTCCACCAAGCGCCGCGCCGCCTCAACCCCCATCTGCGGGTCGCGTGTGGAGTCCGCTTCAAAGCTTTCCACCGGCATGCCGAGCACACCTCCGGCCATGTTGATATGGCGTATAGCCAGGTCAAAGGCGCGCTTCCTGTCGGCCACAGTCTCCGAGGCGCTGCTGAAGTTGAGCATTAGCCCAATCCTCATGGGAGTGGAGACTTCCGGCCCCTCCGGCGCACCGTTATCACAGGCAACTACGACGGCGAGCAAACAGGCCGCCACCATAAATCGCATCAGGTTAGACATGAGAGACAAGAACCTTTCAGTATGGTTTGCAGGCTGGGATGATAGCATACTAGCGGGGATGCGGTAACGCCGCCCGCACATCCATATTCCTGTGTGATGAAACGTGGCGACTCTCGGGTTACAATACCCCTATATCTCTAAAGTGAGGTCAGACACATGGTGCAAATTGACTCCAACGAAGTAAGAGTAACCGGCGAGAACTCCTTTATACGGCTCGCCCAGCAGGAGGGCGGCGAGTTCACCACCCGCGCCAGTCACTGGCGCGTCTTCTACTCACCGGCAGGCGTGGGGCACGCCCTGTTCCTCCAGACCGAAATCACCGATGCTCCCATAACCGTCTATGCCGACAACGAGGATGTCGCTCGCTGGCTCCAGGAAGAGATAGAGTCGATGCTCTATCCCGCCTTCGCCGACACCAGCCTGCCCATCGTCAAGGCTGCTTTCGAGCGCGGCGGCGACGTGCGCGGCACAGCCATCGAAACCGTCAAGGGCAGCGGGGTGGATATACTCATGTCCTGGTCCAGCGTCTTGGAGCCGTTCCCCATGCACGTTCCACCCGGCGTCAATGGCCGTAGCCACGGCGTGTACAGCGTGTTCTTCCCGGCCAGAGAGGCGTCGTTGGTGCTGAACGGAAAGCGCGCCTCCGGCAGTCCCCAGCGCGATGACCGCGGTGGCCGCGAGTCGATGAGCGCGGTCCTAGCCTGGGCCGAGTCCTGGGTAAGGCCGCGTGCCTGAACCGGACGTACAGGTGCGCAGGCCCTAACACCGGAGACCCCTACATAGCCGCCGTCCGTCCGTCCACCTCTGCGAATCGTTTCCAACGTTATGTCAAGCTGCAAGGCTAAACGCGAACATCTTTTTTGAAAAAATGGGGAAACGAATCCGAAATCGCAATGGGCCGTTTTTAGGCCTGGATGGTGTGGACAAGACCGCGTGTGTTCCATGAGTCGATCATATGCGGAAGGCGGGCAATAGAGAAGAGGCAAATGGCGGGCGGCGTTTAGGGGCGCGGCGCACGGATGCAGGCTAGCGTAGTTCGTAGTTTCTGCGGAAGGAGGAACGATGATAGTGGTGCAAGGGGAAGTTGCCTTCTTAATCCAGTCTACCTATCTCAGCCGCAAACTCCTCGAAGCAACTCTGGCCAGTTCCACAATCTGAGCAGCTAGCGTGGAAGTAAAGGGGCACCCTCTGCAGCGGATTGGGATCGCGCATTGCTGCCCGTACGCGCTGAACAGTAGACACACCATAGATTGCCACGCCGGCCGGGATCAGTACGGGAGATGTAGCCGCCAAGGCGGGGCCAGCGCCTAATACAGCTGCAACATACAGCCCGGCAGCCGCAGCGCCACCTATCGCCCCAGACTTGGCAGTATTTATAGTGGCCTTTTTAATGGCGTCCTTCTTAGACATCTTGCCCTTGACCACACATATAGCGCCCTCTGCGGCGCTGACCGGGACCTCCATCAATACGCCCAATATTGTTCCTCTACGCGCGCTGACCAGAGCGTTCTTCCCCACCATGCGAGTAGCGTCCACTCCGTTCCTGGCATGAGCGCGCGTCCTCTCCAAGAACTTCATGTTAGCGGGGCCGCGACTGCGGTTCCACTTACTAGGCTCCCAAACAAAGTTCTTCGGCATATTCGCTTTACTTGGTGCGTTCACCACCGACTCTACGTGGCTGGCGTCCTTTCCGTGTAGGAACTTTCTTATGGCCTGTGGACCCATGCTTCGAACCGAGCGGGGGACAGTGTGAAGGTAGAGATGTTCAGCCTCGGTAAGCGCGCGATGCCCACGGCCACCTGCCTTTATGAACTTCGACTTAAGCCTAGGCGGAAGAGCATTGAAGGGAGTAGGATGAACGGACTTGTGGGCTCTGCCTGCACCTGCAGTCCACCCACTTGCCTCTCGTTTATCTCTTGCGTCCCCGGTCATATTCCATCTGAAGAAGGAATCCATCAACATATCTTCGCCCGCGTGTATCGTGTGCCCACACCGGTCACACTCACGGTTGGCCTGAGCCGTAAACGAGATCTGCCTAGAGGAGTAGAGTTGATAACAAGGGGTGTTATTGGCCCCGCACCTATGGCAATGGATGTGAAAGTGGCGGAATGTCTCTCGTGGGAAGTCTTCCGGAATCTGCTCTGGTGCATCGGATAGAATTAGCTGACCCTCGATAATGGGATGGTCGCAGCCATCGCAGGCTATGGGTCCTTGGGTTTCGTTAATGGTTTCAGTATGCATTTCGCCCTCCGATCCGGTGATGCGGCTGATGAAAGCTAGGCGCGGGGCGTGCCCTCCTCTTTGAGGAGGCTTTGCAGCTCCTCCCTGGCTTTCCTGATGGCCTCCATCTTTGAGGATATCTTGTCGAAGAGGTCTTGGTTTGCTTTGATCCCTTCCGCAACGAGGTAGGCAGCCGCCTCCGACCTGCTGCCTACCAGGCCGGTCTCTATGAGCTCGTCAATGCGTTCCATGCTCTCCTGGTTGACCCTGACCATTACAACGCCATCCCTGCCTGTCCCGCGCATGGCCTGTATCGTATCCTGTACTGTATCCTTCAGGCTTTGTCCAACTGACCCGGCCAGCTTCGACCCTCTGCTGGACGCAGCCCGCACTGTTTTGATGATCATGTCAGCGGTGGTCTCAAAGTCTTCTCCCGGCTTCTCTTTGCCCACGGCATCCTGGACCGCCCTGCGGACCTCTCTCTCAACCGAGCCGAAATCGTGAGCCTTGTCTCCGCTGGCCGCTTTCCTCACCGACTCGCTGATACGGTTGACCAGGTCATCGATGTTCTCCGTCTGCGCTCCCTCGCCGAGTGCGTCACGTACGGCCTGCTCGATCTCCTCAACTAGGGAATCAATGTTCTCTGCCGACCTTTGGTTTGTCATGGTGTATTTACCTCCTTGTGCATTACTGCAAGTATGACTATGCTATCAGGGCATTACGTGTAAGTCAAGAAGCTATGATAAAAATTACAGAAGCAGCAAGCTTGTCAGAAAGGAAATCGTTGTAAGAGAGCCTTTGGCGCTGGATGGCAGGCGTCAGAATGCGCTTGAATGCATGAACGCTGCTTTCAGGGGTAGGCGCCTTATCAGTGGGACGGCGACTCAGGCTCTACGAATGTGCCCCTGAACCGGTAGAGGGTCATCTCCGGCTCGTTGGGAGCCAGAGGGAGGTTCTCCTCCTCCTCTATCTTGGCCACTATGAACCATGGCCCGTCCTCGTTCAGGGCTTGCTGGAATACCTGATCCAAGTCTTCCAGCGTTTCCACTGTGGCAGTGCGAGGGATGCTGCAAGCCTTGGCCACCTGCTCCAAGTCTGTGCCGCGTCCCGTATGGCTGGTCTGGTGGCCGGTCTGGCCCCACTCCTCGTTGTCCCACACCACTACTATCAGGTTCTCCGGCTTCTCCTGGCCTATGGTGGCAATAGCGCCCATGTTCATCAGCAGCGAACCGTCGCCGTCCAGCGATATGACCTTGTCCGGTATGGACAGGGCCATTCCCAGGGCGTTGGATGAGCACAACCCCATGGAGCCGTAGGTGTAGAAGTTGCGGTCCCGGTGCCCGGCATGCCACAACTCATCGGTTGTGGGGCCAAGGTTTGCCACTACGGGTTCGTCATTGAGATGGCTCAGGATGAGCTTTGTTGCTTCCAGTCTATGCAAGTTTGCCTCCATGAAGCAGGGGAGTCATGCACAAGGCCAGTGGCTCTCTGCTTGAGTAGCACAGCTTCAAAGCGCCGGAGACCACCGCGGGCATCTTTACGGGGTCGTCCAGCGTGTATTGGATGATGCCCAGGGTGTCCAGGATTGGTCTGGTAGAGCGGCCCATGGGCACCTGCGCAATGTTGAACTCGTTCAGCTCGCCGCGCAGGTTGATGAACAGCGGGATTGGAATGCGGCAGGGGATGCACAGGCTGTTGATGGCGTTTATGGAGTTGCCGAAGCCGCTGGACTGCATGAAGACAGCCGCATTACGCCCCACTGCGTAAGCGCCCGCCGCTATGCCTATGGCCTCCTCCTCTCTGGTCGCCGAAACAACGTGAAAATAGGGGTCTTTTTGCATGAGCTGCGTTACCTGGGCAATGGAGATGTCCGGCACAAACGCAATTAGAGAGATCTTGCTGTCCTTGAGACATTGCACCATATCCTCGGCCCAGGTCATAGAAGCGCTCCCATGGTTAAACTGTAATCGGTCTTTAACGTGGTCGGACTCATTTTGGCTTACCAGCGACTATCGTTGAAGCCCTCGGCCGTTGGCCTGCGGGTGCGCTCCCTGGCCTCATCGACACGCAGGGTACGCCCCATGACTTCCTGTCCGTTCAGCGTGCTTATTGCTTCACCGGCTGACTCGTCCGAGGCGAACTCCACGAAGCCGAAGCCCTGGTGCCGGTTGCTCTCTCTATCTCTGATCACAGCCGCCGAAACGACCTCCCCGTACTCGCCAAACACTGACTCTAAGTCTTCCTCCGTCATGGAGAAAGACATGTTGCCTACAAAGAGTCTCTTACCCATAGCTCCCTCTTACATCAGTCGGGTACTTCTCTTCCATGCACGGCCTACGAACGGCCAGATCGAACGTCACGGAAAGCAACCGGAAGCCCCGTCCCTTTTCCGCAGGAAGGATTGCACAAAGAAAAGCGGTAGTCAATGGCCGTCATGGCTGTCCGTCTGCCCGTTTCCGGCAGAGTGCCGTTGGCTTGCCTGCGCCTGGTTTCTGGATCTCCGAACCACTATGTGCTGGTGGTATGCCAGGGCCACCGCGCCAAAGATGATTACGCTGAGGTAGCTGATGGACCTGTCCAGCAGGGCAATGGATACCGCGCTTTCCTCTGCCACCGCCAACGCCAGCAGACCAGCGATTCCGGACTCCACAATACCCAGGCCACCCGGCGTGATGGGCACGGCGGAGAGCAGTGCATTGGCAACAGTGACGAATATAATGAGGCCAATGCCCACCTCCAGTCCCGTTGCGCTGACCACCAGGTAGAGCCTGCCTACCTCCGACAGCCAGCCCAGCAGTCCAAACAGCCCGGCCCGGGGCAGTGTTCTGAAGCTGCGCATGGTCCCATGGTGGAAGCTGACGTATGTTCTACGCAGTCGCTTGGGCAGTATGGCCGCCGCCTGTTTCCAGAATACCTGCATGGCCAGCAATCCCAGCAAGGACAAGACCACCAGCACCAGGCCTATCACTATGAACAGCGGAGCAGGCCTGTTTTCAGAATCGAGGGTAATCAGGAGGAAGCCCGCCAGCAGCAGTACAAAGACCAGCATCACGTCCATCACCCGTTCCGCCAGTATGGTGCCGCCGGTGCGGGCCAGAGGCGCGCCGCTCTCCTCCGTGTAGGCATAGGCGCGGTAAGCGTCGCCCATGCGAAACCACGTCACCGAGCTAGTGAACCATCCCACCAGCACCAGCCTTGCTGAAGCGAGAACGGAAGGCGGCTCCGCCGTCTGCGACACCCCTGCGTTGTCCAGCAGCACCCGCCAGCGCGCTCCCCTGAACAGAAAGGTGGTGTAGTGCACCAGCATCGCCGCCAGGTAGAGCAGCGGGTTGCTGCTGCGTATGGTTTCCCAGGTCGCGTCGAGATTGATCGAAAAGCGGGAAACCAGAAAGTAGATGATGACAAAAGCCAGGATGAAGGATATCAGCGTTGGCGCTGAGAAGAACCTTCTCTTCAAGGAGAACTTGGGTTGCTGCTTGGATGAGTCTATGTTGGCTCTCCGTATCTCATAAAGGCCTCTTGACGGGAATCCCCGTACGCCTAGGATACCGGGATGGCGTCTTTGATGTTTTCTTTACCACGGCAAGTATTCGCTGCCCTTCCAGGACATCTTCCGGTACCTCTACCATATTCAGTCGTCCACCTCCCAGTTCCCGGAGTCCTCCCAACGCACGGTCTACCTCCTCTTGGACGTCACCCTTCTTCTGCATGATCGCCAAGCCGCCTACCCGGCACAGGGGCAGGGTGTACTCCAGAAGCACTCTCGTCTCGGCCACCGCCCGCGACACCACAACGTCGAACCTCTCCCTGAATTCAGAGCGCCGTCCCAGGTCCTCGGCCCTGCTGTTGATCACATCCACATCCGCCAGACCCAAGACTGATACCAGCCTTTCAAGGAAAGCGGTGCGCTTGGCTGACGAGTCCACAACGGTGAGCTTGATGCAGGGGAAGGCTATCTTCAAGGGAACGCCTGGGAAACCGGCGCCGCTTCCCACGTCGCACAGGCTCCCTCCAGACTTGACCTGTGCTGGCAAGCCCAGCGACACGGTCAGCGAGTCTAGGAAGTGGAGCCTTTCCACCTGGCAGGGCTCAGTGATGGCGGTCAAGTTGACGCGCTGATTCCAATTCAGCAGTTCCTTAGTATAGGCCTGAAAGTTGTCCAGCTGCCTAGGCAATAGGTCAATCCCAAGCCTCTTAGCGTCTGTTGCGATTCCCTGTACTGTCCGCATTATGAGCCACGGGATTATACAAGAGGCGGCAACTTCTCTGTAGGTGCTGCTCCATCATTCTCTGCGTCCACCGTGCCTCACAGGTACCATAGCTTGGGCGCGTTTGCCGCCTCTGTCCCATCCAGGGCAGCCTCCAGCGACCACGTAGCAAACTGGCCCAGCATCCTTTGTCTGAGCGTCCTGGGCGGTCTCAGATACTTTATGCGGCGCGGCACCTTGCCAAGCTCAGCCGCCGTGTCCAGCGCCTTGTCAAAGTCGCCCGTTTCGTCGATGAGTTTGGTCTCCGCGGCGCGTCTTGCCGTGAACACCTCGCCCGTGGCGTACCTGCGCGCCTCGTCCAGGTCCATCCTCCGCGACTCCGCCACCTCTTTCAGAAACGCCTCGAATAGCTCATCAATCAGCGACTGCAGTTTGGCTCGTTCATCATCGGTTGGAGGCCTGTAGAACGCGCCCATATCCTTGAGCGGCCCGCTCTTGCTAACCGAAAAGCCTACTCCCAGTCTATCCAACAGGCCGGAAGCTTCTGGTCGCATGGAGATTACGCCTATGGAACCCACGATGGCGCTGGGCAGCGCGATTATCCTGGTGGCGGCGCAGGCCAGGAGGTAGGCTCCAGAAGTGCCGCTGCCCCTGATGAAAGCCACCACCGGCTTCTTCTTAGAGAGGCGCTTTGTCTTCAGGTATAGGTCCTCCGATGCGCCAACCGCTCCTCCCGGGGAGTCGATGTCGAGCACCACGGCTCCCGCTTTGGGATCGCGCTCCAGCCTGTCCAGTAGCTCGTGATACAAGGACGCTTGCAGGCTGGCGCCAATGACGCCGCGTATCCCTACAACTCTTATTCCAGCTCGTCTGGGGAACAATCTAACCATGGTTCATTCTCTGGGTGGCGCTAAATAGTACGGCGGGTCGAGTTCGGGGGGCAGAGGCACCTCTATCACCACCGGCCTCTCGTCGGCGAGGGCATCTTTGATGGCGGCTCCCGTCTCCTCTAGATGCGCCACCTTCATACCTCTGGCTCCAAAGCTCTCCGCCAGCTTCACAAAGTCCGGGTTGTGCAGCTCGGTACCCACCAGCCGCCCTCCGAACCGGCGGTGCTGGTCCCGGTATGAGGCCCCGTACCCGCCGTTGTTGAAGATCACTGTTACCACGTTGATGTTGTACTGCACCGCCGTGGCCAGGTCTGCCATGGCATAGGCGAAGCCGCCGTCTCCTGTCAACGCCACCACCGCTTTGTCCGGGTTGCCCACCTTCACCCCCAGCGCGGTGGGAAAGCCGAACCCCAAGTTCCCCATGTATGACGATGTGATGAAGGTGCGCTCCTTGAGAGCGGGGTATGCTAGGTAGCTCCATGCGCCTATGTTGGTAATGCCGCCTACCAGGAAGCCGTCCTCTGGCACCGCTTTCCTTATGTCTTCCACTAGGTCCACTTGCCGCGGCCCTGCTTTTCTAACCTTGTCCAATGTCCTTGACTTGATTTCCGATAGCCTGTCCTTTTCCCACTCGTTGCGGATGGAACGCCCCTGCAGCGCAGCTATGAGTTGACTCAGTCCTACTTTTGCGTCGGCGGCGATGCCGACTTCGACGGGCATCGTCTTGCCAAACTCGGTTTCGTCTATGTTCAGGTTGATCAGCTTCTGGTCGCTTCGCGGTGTTGTTCCCGGCTCCGGTCGATAGGTGCCCAGCCTACTGCCCACGGACAGGACTACGTCCGCTTGGGGGAACATCTCCGCACCCGGCCCCCAGCTATAAGCCGTGGTTCCCATAGAGAGAGGATGGGTCTCAGAAATAGCGCCCTTGCCTTCGGACGTGTTGATCACCGGCGCTTGGAGCAGCTCGGCCAGGCGGGTCA
>CAYVEN010000060.1:0-9144 GCA_964450505.1 uncultured Dehalococcoidia bacterium
AGCTTGCCCTGCTTCACCTTCATGGGGAAGGGCTGGTCGTCGTGGAACCAGTCGGTGTGGTAGATGAGACCGGCCTCGGCCATGAGGTCGGGGGTGCGGTCGGTGTTGGTGAGGGCGGGCCCGAGCATGCCCTTGAGCTGCTTGCCGGTGTGACGGCGGATGGTGTCGATGGTGTCCCGGTAGAAGTCGCGCTCCTCCTCTTCGGATGCGCCCCAGAGGTAGCGGGTGTTGTAGACGCCGTGCGACATGAAGTCCCAGTCGCGCTCCACCATGGCGTCGCGTATTTCGGGGTAGTGGTCAAGGACGGCGACGTTGAGGGCGGGCGTGCAGCGGATGTTGTGCTTGTCGAAGAGCTCAAGGAGGCGCCAGAAACCGACGCGGTTGCCGTAGTCCATGTAGGCGTAGCTCATGACGTCGGGGTGCGGCGTGCGGGGCCAGGCGTTCTGGTGTGGGTTGTGGGGAGGGAGGTAGTCGTAGTGCTCCACGTTGGGGGCGACCCAGAGGGCGACGCGGGCGTCGTTGGGCCATTTGATGACGGGCCGGTCTATGATAGGCGAGTAGTCGAAGCGGTCAGGCTCCACGGCTGCCCTCCCCTGGTTGGGTTGGTTGGGATGATATGCAGGGGAGGGCGCGGTGTCAAATGGGGGGGGGGGTGCTATAATGCTTCAAGAGTTGACCTAGGAGCCGGACATGGAAAAGCAACAGAAGTTCACCGTAATACTAGAGCCTGAAAAGGCAGGCGGTTACTCTATTCACTGCCCCGCTCTACCGGGGTGCGTGAGCCAGGGAGAAAGCAGAGAAGAGGCGCTTCAGAACATCCGGGAGGCCATCTGCCTTTTACTGGAGGTAAGAGATAGCGAAGGGTTCGGACGGGTCTCTCAAGAAGATGCCCCCCAGGTTATAGGAGAAGAGATAAAGCAGATCCTGAAGTCCAGAGAGGAAGACGGGTTGCCGTTCACCATTGAGACCGCTGAAGTGGAGATAATGGTAGAGGTTCCAGCTTAGATGGCCGTACTGCCTGTGGTTTCCGGGCAGCAAGCGGTACGGGCATTTGAAAACGCGGGTTGGAGGGTTGCGAGGCAAGCTGGCAGCCATATCATCATGACAAAAGAGGGATCAGTGGCAAACCTTTCAGTGCCAGATCATAGAGAGATTACTCGTGGCACATTAAGGGCGCTGATTCGGAATTCAGGGCTTTCCGTGGAGGAATTCACCGCACTGATGAAGCAGTGAAGATGTTGAGGCCCGCCCGGTCACTGGGAGTTCAAATCCGCAGGTCGCGGCGGAGGAAGGCCAGGTAGCCGGCGATGGCGGGGACGGCGATCACTACAAGCAGCAGGCCTAGGTGCAGCGGGTCGAGGCCGTTCAGTATGGGAACGTTGCCGTTGTAGTAGAAGAACGGGGAGAGCCATTTGGCAGGCTCCAGGACATCGACTATGGAGGCCAGCGTGTTGATCACGTAGGCGGCGACCGCCGCTCCGGCGGAGACGCCTAAGCTGAGCCCCCGGTTGCCGGTAAACGCGCCGATGGCGAAGGCCAACGAGCCAAAGGTGACGCCGAGCAGCGCGGAACTCAGGGTAGCCGCGGCAAGGTTCACCATGCCGACATCCATACCGACGGCGAGAGCGCCGATGGCCAGGGAAAGCCAGACTACGACGGCCAGCATGGCGTTGGCGGCGAGGAGAAAAGCGTACTTTTCCAGCGCCACGCGGCTTCTGCTGACCGGCTCGGAGAGGAGTATCTCCATGGTGCGTTTGTCCTCTTCACCGGCTATGGCGGCTGCTCCCAGGCTGACGGCGAATATGATGACCAGCACGGGCACCATGAAGCTGAACATCTCGGCGTTGAGGTAGCCCGGGCCTGAGGTGATGTCCATCAGCTCCGTAAACCCGAACAGGGCGAGCAGGTCGGGGTCGAAGGCGTCCACGTAGTCCTGTATGGCATCGTTGGTGGAGATGCTGGGGTAGAAGGAGGTCATGGCGGCGGAGAGCAGGATAACTCCGAGGACCCACCAGACCAGACCGCGCCGGTGGTCGAGCAGGGATTTGAAAAAGAGGTTACGCAGAAACATCCGATTGCTCCTCTCCTCCGTAGAAGGCCAGGAAAACCTCCTCCAGGCTGGGTTCGTGGACGGTCATGTCGACCACTTCATAGCGGGCGGCAGTCTTGATGAACCGGTCGAGGGAGCCTACCACCTCGCACTTGAGGGTGGCGCCGTCGACGGCCACGTTTCGCACGCCGTCGACGCCGTGGAAGGCGTTTTCGGAGACGGGCTCGCCGAAGCGAAGCTCCAAGCTGCGAATGCTGCGCGCCTTGAAGGTTGCGACGTCTTCAATGGCAACCAGGCTGCCATCCCGGATGATGGCTACCCTATCGCAGAGCTCCTCCACCTCGGGAATGATGTGGGAGGAGAGGAAGACGGTCCTTCCGTCGGCCTTCACTTCCCTGACCATGCTTTCGAACTCCTGTTGCATGAGCGGGTCGAGGCCGGTGGTGGGTTCGTCCAGTATGAGAAGCTCCGGTTCGTGCATGAAGGCGCGGATAACGGCTATCTTCTGCCTGTTGCCGTGGGACAGGGTGCGGATGTTGCGGGAAAGGTCGCACTCCAGCCTGTCGGCCAGTCGCTTGATGTTGGGCCAGGGAACGCCTCCCTTGAGGTTGGCGGCGTAGAGGAGGAACTGCTCGCCGGTGAGATTGGCGTAGAGAGAAGGATCGGCGGGGAGATAGCCAATGCGACGCCGTATGTCCAGGGAACCGGCCTGGGCATCGAGGCCGAACACCGTGGCTGAGCCGCCGGTGGGCCGGATGAGGTCGAGGAGGAGACGGATGGTGGTCGTCTTGCCTGCTCCGTTGGGGCCAAGATAGCCGAAAACGCCACCGGGCATGACCTCCATATCGAGATCGATGACGCCCCTGTGCTCACCGTAGTACTTGGTGAGCTTCTGCAGCCGGATGACGGGGTCCATATACGCTCCTACGCTACAACTGTCATGGCAAAGCAGGGCTGGAAGGCCTGGTTATATTATACACCCGCTGGGGGTGGAGGGTTTTGGGAGAGGGGGGAGGTGGGCAAGCGTGCATACGGGCAAGTTTGCAACCTGGTTGCTCTGATGCAGGATTAGCTTACGTGCGTATACTCGCTCTGAGTTAAATGGAAACTCGTGCCAGTCTGCACAGGTGTACCGTAATAGATGTCTATACCTACCTGGGGGATTCCCAGCGTTGCATTGTATTCATAGTGTCTCTTGCTGGCTTGCTCCAGCCGTTCTCTAATGCCTTCACGGGCTACCTGTGAGACGGTCTTTCCTTCTGACTCAGCTAGGTTACTGAGCGCGGAAAATTCCTCAACAGAGAGCCGCAATGACATGACTACTGTTCCACTGCTCTTCACACGAGCCAAGTCAGTAACATTGCGACCCAAGACATAGTCCTTGTTCTTAGTTTGTGTCATTCTCCCCGCCTTTCTAGGTAACGCCGCCTGTGATGGCTGTTCGACTCAAACGCAGTCAGTGGGCGCCACGTCTCCTTCTTATTCGTAGGCTCAATTGGCACGGACACCAGTCTACCAGAGTTTGTCGATCCCACCATAATCAGAGGCGCCCTTCTATTCTCACCCACGTTCTCAAAATACTCAGGTTCGTTTTGATGAACTTCTATGACCTCGACAGGAGAAATCTGGTGCTTTGGATATTGCCTCTTGACTTCAGCCATATGCTCTGCGAACTCTTCATCGATCTCAAGTTCCTTAACCCTACCATGAGCCAGAAACAGTGCCTGGAAGGGGTCTTGATTTGCATCTCGGCTCATTATAAACTACACCGTAAACATTGTATACAGGAGTTGTCAATGTCAACGAAGCCGATCGAGAACGTAGAGATAGAATGGCTCATACTTGCAGATTGGGCAGAAACCATCAACAGTAAGCTTTATATACAAGGCGGTGGCTGGGATAGGAAACTAGCACCTCCCAAGGGTCAACCGATTAGTTTTGGCATAGCTGCAGGGATTTTAGTGCCTTGGCATCTCACCAACCAAGAGAACCGATTTTGCCTGATGTTCGAAACAGGTGACGGTCAAGAGTTAAGCCGGATAGAGGGTGGGTTCAATGTCGGCCGTCCAGTCAAGGCACTGCCGGGACAAAAGTTTAGGACGCCCTTCTCGGCACGCATTGGGCTAAACGTTCCTGAGGGAGAAGGGGCATACCAAGCCAGGATGGTAGTGAACAACACCATAACGAAGGAAGTGGCTTTCTATTTAGTCAATCAACTCTGAGAAAGGGCTAGCTCCCTTCCTTGCTTTTGAGCCAGGCGAGGGCGCTGATGGCTTCCAGGATGACGCGGTTGGCGGCATCGGCGGCGAGGCCGGCGGGACCGTCGTAGGGGGGAGAGACCTCGACAACGTCCATGCCGACCAGGTTAACGGAGGAGGCGATGCGTCGCACGGCTCGCAGAAGCTCTAGGGTGGTGAGTCCGCCCGGCTCCGGCGTGCCGGTGCCGGGGGCAAAGGCGGGGTCCAGCACGTCTATGTCCACGGAGAGATAGATGTGCTGTGGCCCGTCCTGCGCTTCTGCGATGGCGTCGTTGAGGACGGCATCGAAGCCGCGCTGCTCGATCTCCGACATCCGGTGCCAGCGCATGCCCTGCCCGCGCATCCAGTCCAGCAGCCCTTCTCCATGGGCGTAGCCACGCAGCCCGACCTGGACGAAGTTCTTGCCGGGGACCGCGCCGCTTTCTATGAGGCGTCGCATGGGACTGGCGTGAGAGACCAGCGACCCGTATACGGAGTCCCAGGTGTCGGCGTGGGCGTCGAAGTGGACGATGCCCACGTTGCCGAAGCCGTACTTTTGGGCCACGGCCGTGGCGCTGGGCAGCGTGACGGAGTGGTCGCCGCCGAGCACAACGGGCACTGCGCCCGCTTCCAGGGCCTCGGTGACTTTGGCCTGGATGGCCTGGTGGCTGAGCTCGATGGAGAAGGGAGGACAGGCGGCGTCGCCAAAGTCGACCACTTTGAGGACGCGCGTGGGGTGGACATCGAGCTCCATGTGGTAGATGTAGTCGTTGGGATGCTCCACGTAGCCGGCCTGTCGTATGGCTCGCGGTCCGAACCGTGCGCCGGGGCGGTAGATCACCATCTCGGCGGGTGCGCCGATGATGGCGATATCGGCCTCCATCTCCTTCAGCTCAGCGGCGGTAAGGGCAAGGGGAGCATGGATGAAGGTGGGTATTCCCACGTAGGAGGCGTGCTCTTCTTCACCGTGGATGTCAGGCATGCGGTTCTCCCATGAGTTGGAGGGGATGATATGAGGGTGGATGGGGGGGTGTCAAACGGGGGGGGGTGAGCCGTGCACAGCGAGGTGAGCGATTGCCTAGTTGCGAGATACCAGACGCTTTTAAGATGCTTCGTCGGCGGGGGGTTGTTGAGGGCAGGCGAGTCTGACCGACTCCTCAGCATGACAGACTACCCGTCCAGTCCGGGCAGGGGTTGCTCCCATGTGCCGGTGAAGACGAACTCCGAGAAGGGGTTGCGCTCCCGCTTACGGTGTTCGCGCTGCTTCAGTTCGTCGGGGAGGAGGTTGATGTCGCCGAGGTAGCCGACGGCGCACGCCGTCACCGGCTCGAACCCGTCGGGCACGCCGAAGGTTTGGCGCACCTTGTCTGCCGAGAAGCCGGCCATGTAGTGGCAGTGCAGTCCCAGATGTATGGCCTGGAGAAAGAGGTTCTCCAAGGAGGCCCCCACGTCGTGGGCGAAGTGCGGGTTGGGCCGGTCGTTGCGGGTGGTCTTGGAGACGGCGACGAAGAGCAGAGGGGCGTTGACGGCCCAGAGCCGGTTGCCCTCGGCGAGGCAGCCCAAGACGGCGCTGTGAGCTTCGTCGAAGTTGAGGCCGACGATGTATCGCCAGGGCTGTTCGTTGCCCGACGACGGGGCCCAGCGCGCCGCCTCGAACAGGGAGCCGACGGTCTGGGTGTCCAGAAGGCGTTCGGGGTCGAAGGAGCGCGGGCTCCATCGGTTGGCTATGACGGGAATGACGGGGTAGGCGGTCAGCGCTGGGTTGTCCATGGATGCTCTCCTAAAGCGGTCTGGATTTCTTATGGTACTATCCATAGGCTGCAAAAGCGAAGGTCAGGCAAGCGTGCAAACGGGCGGGGTTTTGTGGGTAGGGGACCTCGTTCTTGACCTCATGCTGGGTTCCGGCACCACAAATTGTGCCTTAGCATTTCAATCAGACGCACCGTAAGGTTGCAATCAGACGGGTAATGAACTTGCAATTAGACGGTATGTAACCTTGCAATTGGCCGATGCCTTAGGTTACAATTGGACGATGCAGCAGACCCCGCTCTATCCCCGCTATGCGGAAGGGCCGCTGGCAGAAGCTCTGGCAGACTCACCGGCAGTTCTCATTCACGGCCCTCGGCAGTGCGGCAAGACCACGCTGGCCCGTATAGTAGGACACCGTCATGGATACGACTACGTCAGCTTTGATGACGACGTCGCTCGCGCCGCTGCGGAGTCGGACGCGGCCGGCTTCGTAAGAGGCTTGGGGGAACGGGCAATTCTGGACGAGGTGCAACGCGTCCCCTCTCTGTTCGCCGCCTTGAAGCAAGAGATCGATGCCCGGCGCACCCCGGGACGGTTTCTGCTCACCGGTTCGTCGCAGGTCCTGCTTGTGCCAACCCTTTCCGATTCACTGGCCGGCCGCTTGGAAATCCTGCGGCTGCATCCTCTTTCCCAGTGCGAGGTTCATGGCGGCATCCCCAGCTTTCTTGACGATCTGTTTCGCGGGGTGATGCCAACATCAAGCATCGATAGACTTGGCGATGATCTGGCGGCACGGATTGCGGATGGCGGCTATCCTGCCGCGCTGGCCCGTTCCACCTCACGCCGACGGGCAAACTGGTACCGGAACTTCATTGACACCCAGCTCCAGCGGGACGCGCGAGACATGGCAAGGATAAGCGCGCTGGAAGCGCTGCCACGACTGCTTACGGCGGCAGCATCGCAGACCGCCCGGCTCTACAACCTCTCGAACATGGCAGCTCCCTTCCAGCTTAGCCGCCCGACCATAGGCGGCTACGTAGCGCTCTTGGAGCGGCTCTTTCTCATAGATCGACTGCTCCCATGGCACGCCAATCAGTTGCGCCGCCTGGTCAAAACGCCCAAGCTCCACATAGGAGACACCGGGCTTGGATGCGCCCTGATTGGAGCCAGTCCGCGTGATCTTGCTCAGCATAGAGACCTGTTCGGTCAATACCTGGAATCGTTTGTGCTCCAAGAGTTGAAACGCCAGGCCGTTTGCCAGGAAGCGCCAATGGAGTTTTTCCACTACCGTGATAAGGACCAAGCGGAGGTCGACGTAGTTATTGAGCGAGGAGCGCGAGAAGTGGTCGGAGTCGAAGTGAAGGCGGCGGCAACGGTAACACTGTCCGACTTTCGCGGTTTGCGGAGGTTGAAGAAGGCAGCCGCCGCTCGTTTCGTGGCCGGAGTCGTGCTCTACGACGGCGAGATTAGCGCCGGATTTGGCGACGGTATGTTCGCCGTGCCTATCCGGCGTCTGGTGGAAGGCGGAAAGTAGGCGGTCAGCGCTGGGTTGTCCATGGATGCTCTCCTAAGGCGGTCTGGATTTCTTATGGTACTATCCGTAGGCTGCAAAAAGCGAAGCCTACGCAATGGAGACCTTTGCGTAACCCAGAGTCCCTTTCTCCTGCAAGTGTGGGAAGGGTAGGATGGGGTAGAGAGAGGCGTGACCAAGCACGGATCACCTCCATCTCAATCTTCCCCCTCGATGGGGAAGAGGTTTTGTAAAGGTCTGCAATGGAGGAAGTATTTGAAAGCGAAGAGCAAGTTCATCGAGACGCCGGAGATAGGGCTGCACTACCTGGAGTGGCCGGGCAGCGGCCCGCCGGCGGTGCTGCTCCACGGCAGAGGCCTGTGCGCACAGGTGTGGCGACCCACCGCGGAATGGCTGGCATCACAGTTTCGCGCGGTGGCCATGGACCTGCGAGGTCACGGCGACTCGGACAAGCCGGGCGGCTACAACTGGGAGAACGTGGCCCCGGACCTGAAGGCGTTCGTGGAAGGACTGGACCTGCGAGACATCCTGCTCATTGGCCACTCAAGGGGCGCGGTGCTGGCGGCGCTGGGCGGCTCGTTCATCAGCGATAGGGTGAGAGGCGCCATTATCATCGAGCCGGGCATGCCGGTGCACAACCCGGAGCCGGGCAGCCACCACGACCGCAGCGCGGCGGCAAGGATAGCCCGCAATCGTCGCTCTCTGTGGCCCAACCGCCAGGCCATCTTCGACCGCTACTCGCAGGCGGAGGCGTTCCGTAACTGGAGAACGGATCTGCTCTGGGAGTATATAAACGGCGGAACGGAGGAGTTGGACGACGGACAGGTGCAACTGAAGTGCACGCCGGAGATAGAGGCGGAGTTCACGGCGGCGCAGGCTCCCGAAGACCTGGAGGAGTGGCTGGCCAGGGTCACGTTCCCCATACTGCTCATCACCAGCGAGAACCCGACGCGCCATCCGGCGGCGAATCCGTCTTTGCAACTATTGCAGAAGGTCGCGCCCAGCTTTGAGCACGTTGTTATGAAGGACGTGGGGCATTTCATTCCGCAGGAGAGGCCGGATGAGCTGGAAGGGGAGATACGTCGCTTTGTGGAGAGCGGGGTGATGAAGGCGGTGTAGGGCTGCCGCGGCAAGGCGGGCGAGTGGGTGGACGGAGTTTGTGGTTAGGAGACCTCGTTTGTTGTGGTAAAAGATTCTTCGCTGCGCTCAAGAATGACAGACTCCCCGCCGCCCTGGGTTCCCGATCGGGGTCGGGAATGACGGAAAGGGGCGTGCTGCTCATTTCCTTCCCTTCGACGATGCTCAGGGTGAGCGGAACCACGCTCCTGGATGAGCGGGAAGGCGGCGTCACTGTGGTTCATCAAGGCCACGCGGTTTGGTAAGCAGAGGCTTTGGGTTCTTCGCTTTGCTCAGAACGACGGCATTCCCCCTGCTGCTCCTGGGTTCCCGTCTGCACGGGAACGACGGTGTGGTGTTCTCGCTCGTTTCCTTCGACGATGCTCAGGATGAGCGGATTGGGGTGAGCTATGCCATGGTTAGGGGCATGATCTCTGAGGCGAAGTAGCGCATCCGCTCCA
>CAYVEN010000060.1:9244-11995 GCA_964450505.1 uncultured Dehalococcoidia bacterium
GCCCGGCGCAGCGCGGCGGGGCTTTCGCCGCCTATCCAGATGGGAGGGTGCGGCTTCTGGATGGGCTGAGGGCTGAAGACGACATCGGAGAACGCGGCGTATCTGCCTTCAAAGGCCGGGGCGTCGCTGGTCCAGAGCTCTTTGAAAACGCGGATGTATTCGTCGGTGACGGAGCCGCGGTTGTCGAAGGGAGGCGTGCCGATAGCTTCGAACTCCTCGCGCATCCAGCCCGCGCCGCAGCCCACGGTGAGTCGGCCACCGGAAAGGTTGTCGATGGTGGAGAGTATCTTGGCGGTGTGCACGGGATTGCGGTGCGGAACGACCATGACGGAGGAGAGCAGGCGCACCGTTGTGGTGTGGGCGGCCAGGTAGGCGAGGAGGGTGAGCTGCTCCAAGCATTCGCCTGACTCCCAGCCGGTGAAGGTGCCGCTTTCGCTGTAGGGGTAGGTGGAGTCGATGCGCCGCGCCACCACGATGTGGTCGGGGACGCCGATGTAGCTGAACCCCAACTCCTCGCCGTTAGCGACAAGCGCGGCTAAGGTTTGCGGCGTAGACAAGGGGCCGCGGGTGGGCACGCCAAAGCCAAAGTCCATGTGGTCTCTCTCCTAACTAGGGGTATGGACGCGAATAGATTGGGGCGCTTCTCCATCCTCAAAGTGACAGAGTACGGCGTCCCGCATCATTTCCCGGGGATGCTCCCAGCTACCGGCTTCTGTGAAGATGCTATGACCGACAGCGCGAGCCTCGTATCCGCCCTCAGGGGATTCCCGTACCTGGAAGAGTATTTCAGCGTCCAGCATATACTACCAACTCAACAATGCCATTGTACGCCGCGCTTTAGCTTCTCTCCCCTAATTCGGATGCGGCCAGTACGTGCACGAACTCACCGACCGAGTTCAAGTACTGACGAACCAAGTTCTCGGTTAGCCAGCCCTCGTAGAAGTTTATGTGTAGGGTGTTAGCAAATGAAAAGCCCGCGTTGATCCGTTCGTTATTCAGACTGGACACTACTTCGAACAAGTCCCTATGGCTCTTGTGTTCTAACCCGCGATGTTCTGCTACTGCTTTGACTATCTGAGCAGCTGCACCCCAGCCCTTCTCCGATGCTTGCCGCAGGTCTCCTTTTTCAAGTTCGTCTTGAGCCTGTTGCCAGTATATGAATGCTTGTTCTCTATAAGTGGTGTATTCCGCCGTTGCCACGATGCTGCTCCTCACCTCAAAGCCTAAGTCCAGCCGAACGCTACTGTCAAGGCAATCAACGGTATTGAAGCGCCCGTGCTTTTTCCTATAGCCTATCGCCCAAAATCCGGGAGCACGACAGGCGGACACGGTCCGCCCCTGGCCTGCCGAGGAAGTGAGGAGTCATGGACAATATCGACGTTGGGAGCTTGAACTACCTGGCGATCATTGTGGGGATCATCATCAACCAGGCGATTGGCGCGGCGTGGTACAGCGCGTTGGGGAAGCCGTGGATGGCGGGAGTAGGCCTGACGATGGAGGACGTGGAGGCGATGAAGGGGACTGCGCGGCAGTGGTACCCCTTCGTGGTGGCGGCTGTGAGCGCGCTGGTGTTCACCCTGGGTCTGGCGGTGGTGATTCAAGGCATGGGAGCGGAAGGCGTTGTCGACGGCCTCATTCTCGGTCTGGTGGCGGCTATCGGGTTCATTGCGACGTCGTACGCAACGACCTACAGCTTCGAGGGGCGCAGCCTCAAGATATTCTTGATCAACACCGGATATCCGGTGATATCGTATGGCATCATCGGCGTGCTGCTGGCCGTTTGGCAGTAGGGTTGAAGGGTCGCCCGACGAGACTAAACATAGCGGGTGATACAACTATCGGGGAAGGTCGCTTTCGTCCTATTGTAATCCCGCAACTCTGGCGTCAAAATGTAGCCGGGAGGGATTGAAACCCGATAGATCCTTCTCGTGACATCAGATAAGGGAGGTTCAAACATGGGTACAATATCCGTGAACCGGCTAGCTGGCCTGTCCCTCATATTCGGCCCGGTAATCGCCTTCGTCTTCTTTCTCATAGAGCCGGGGGGACTGCTGATAGACAGCGCCAAAGTGTCGGACGCTGTTGGCATCATAACGGCCAAGAGCGCCAACGCCGCGCTGACCAACGTAACCAACATAGCGATAATCCTTGGCCTGGCCCTAATCCTTACGGGCCTCTATGCGCTCATGCGGAATGTAACCCTGGAGGGCAACGGCAAGGCGCTTGCTCAGATGGGCTTCTTCATGGTCTTCGTGGGACTGACCGGTTGGATTCTATCCGGCGGCGTAGACTTCATTCTGGCCGATGCCCAAACCAGCGACGAGATCAGCGGAAGCGTTCCCGTCTACTACGCCGGCTCCGCTCTGTTCTACGCCGGTGGGATTGCGCTTGGGTTTGGGGGCTTCATTTTCGCGTTGGGCCTCTCCACGAGAGACGACTTCAACCGGATAATCTCCCTGCTGGCTGCCATTGTCAGCCTGGCCGTAATGGTCTTTTTCATGGCGGCCATACTCGACAACGCCAACCTCGACACCTTCATCGGCCTAGCCCGTGGCCTCTACGTGCTACTGGTTATCTGGTATGGATATCTGGGCTTTGGACTGATGAACCGACCCGATCCCGACCTGTGGCAATAGACACCGGATATCCGGTGATATCGTAGGCCATCATCGGCGTGCTGCTGGCCGTTTGGCAGTAGTCTTGCCCCCGGAGGAGTGGACTCTGGGTACGATCCCCAGGTAGGACAGCAGG
>CAYVEN010000061.1:0-11644 GCA_964450505.1 uncultured Dehalococcoidia bacterium
GTGCCAGCGGGCCATGATGTCTTCCAGGATGTCGGTGAGGGCATGGCCCATGTGAAGCTCTCCCGTCACGTTGGGAGGCGGCATGATGATGACAAACGGTTCTTTGGAGTGGTCTATCTCAGGAGTGAAGTACCCCCCATCCATCCAGAACTTGTACAACCGCTCCTCCACGGGACGGTGGTCGTAAGCCTTGGGGAACTCCTGCTGCTTCTTCTCAGTGGTGGCCATCTGTCCGAACGATTGTAGCACGGGGGCAGGTTGGTGGTGAAGCCACCAGACAGAAACTACTTATTGCATGTTGAGCGTACAATATAAGAGTGCCACGGCCCCATCGCGTTCAACTGCACGCCCTGAGACCGAGACGCCTCTTTCCTAGCTTTCCGTAGAGGACTTTGCCTGTGAGTATGCGCCATACTGCTGCTGAAACCGCTGTGGACGCAGATTCCAAGCTCATATCTTGGAAGCGGAACCTGGCCGTGATGTGGATTGCTCAATCCATTACGGTAATGGGCTTTGGCTTTACCTTCCCCTTTGTGCCATTGTTTATACAGCAGGACCTGGGTGTCCCTGATCCTGCTGGAGCCGCTTTCTGGACCGGCATCTCCAGCGGATTCATGGGCATTGCCATGTTCACCTTTGGGCCTATATGGGGCATGGTAGGCGACCGGTACGGCAGGAAGAAGAACGTGCTGCGGGCCATGCTGGGTGGAGTGTTATCCCTGGTGTTAACCGGACTCGTCACCAACGTCGGTCAGCTTGTCGTACTGCGAATACTAAACGGCGTCGCATCCGGCGTGTTCGCTACGGTCATGGCGCTGGTTGCCTCCACTACTCCCCGGGAGCGCGTTCCCTTTGCCATGGGCAGCTTGCAGGCGGCAATGCTCTTTGGCAACACCATTGGTCCTCTGCTTGGCGGCCTTCTGGCCGCGACGGTCGGATTCCGCGGCGCCTACTATGTGGCGGGGGCTACTTTGGGCATATCCATCTTCATGGTGGTGTTTCTTGCCCGCGACAACTTTGAAAAGCCGGCCGACGGCGGTTTTGTGTTCAGGCATGAAGCACTGGAGGGACTGTTCAAGCTGGTGAGGTCTAGGGCGGTAGGGCCCGTATTGATTGTGATGTTCATGATCCAGATGGCGCCCGTGCTCATGTTCCCCGTGCTTCCAGTGCTGCTGGATTCGCTGACTTCCGGAGGGGGTGCAATGAGCACCGGCATCTCCTTTGCCATACTTGGCATCACCGGGGCCATAGCCTCTTACATCGCCGGGTGGCTCAGCGCCAGGGTCTCTCTGACCAAGATGATGGTTGTAGCCTGCCTGGGTTTGGGCTTATCCCTAGCTCCGTTTGTCTTCGTCGATGCGGTATTCGTTCTATACGGCCTGCTTGCCGTGGCGGGTGCGTTTCAGGGCGTGCTCATCGGCTCCGCGAGTGGCCTGATGGGGGTTGCCATCCCCCCAGAACAGCGCGGCACCGGCTTCGGCGCTGTGCAGAGCGTTTCGGCGGGAGCGTTTGGCTTCGGGCCGCTGATCGGAGGGACCATTGCTTCCATAACCGGATTGAGGTCTGTGTTCGCCGTTCAGCCTGTGATGTTGGTAATAGCGGCGCTCTTTGTGTCCCTATTTCTGGGACGTCGCGAGGAGGAGCAGACGCAGGAAGGGGAGTAGCGGCTAGATGCTGCCTTCCAAGCTGCGGCGCGCCATCAAGGCTGCGCCAATCACAATGGCATCCCCGCCCAGGTGAGCTTTGACGATTTCAAGCGGGCCCGTAGCCGCCGAGAGGGCGCTTTGAAACACCTGCTCTCTTGCCATGTCTATCAGTTCAGGCGTCCCCTCTATCACCCCTCCTCCAAGCACGACCATACGAGGGTTGAATGCGTGGACCAAAGAGGTAATGCCTGCGGCAAGGGCGCGTGCCGTCTCCTCTATTATGCGCACGGCCAGTGGATCGCCGTTGTGGAACGCCTGGGAGACGGTCGACGCCGTTATCTCGTCCACACTGCCGCCGCACAGGCCGAGGATAGCGGCTCCCTCGCTTGGACTTGATGCGATGGCTTGCTGCGTCCGTAAGGCTATGGCCCATCCGCCGCACAGAGACTCCAGGCATCCGCGGTTGCGGCAGCGGCAGGGCGCGCCGTTCATGTCGATGGTCATGTGGCCCACCTCTCCGGCGGTTCCCGTTGCGCCTACAACCACCCGGTTGTCGTGGATGATTCCGCCGCCGACGCCGGTTCCCACGAACAGCGCCACCAGGTCGGAAACTCCCTGCCCGGCACCGCGTTGCCACTCTCCAAACGCGGCGGCCCGAACGTCGTTGGTGACGAACGCGGGGACGCTAAACGCCTCCTCCAATCTGGACTTCAGGGGGAAGTTGCCCAGCTGCACTAGGTTGGGGGACTCGCGCACTATCCCGGTTCCGGGCTCTATCTGCCCGGCAGCGCCCACTCCCACAGCATCGATTTCTCCGCCGGTCGCGCTCTGCAGTTGCTGGGCAAGAAGGAGTGTTTGCGAGATGAAACCGTCCGGTGAGAGCTCTATGCCACTGGAAAAGCGGTCGCCGGAGAGGACGTTGCCGTGTGCGTCGACAAGAGCCACCCCCACCTTGGTTCCGCCGATATCAATTCCCAGTGTTGTTCCGGATGCCATGGCCTTCCAAGTGAGAAACGTGGACAGTCCAACATCAAGGCAAGATGTTGTAGGACGAATTGATTGTTGCCGCAGTTTCTAGCTGACGACCCTGGTCAAGAAGCCAGCCACAGCTTAAACCACTTCTTCTTGTTACGCCTTTGAGGTCTTGGCTTCTTCTCCGCGCCCGTGGCGAGTGAGGTAACCACCTGGCGGGGCATCTCTCTGAGAATGGATGGAATGAGGTTGTACAGCTTCTCGATCTCATCCGGATGCAGGTCGCGGGCAACGGTCTGTACTGCGCCCACCCGGCGCATTGCCAGGGTGCCGGGCAGCACCTTCAAGGCCTCATCATAAGAGTGGGCCACCGTTTGGGCTTGGCCCGGGTCCATTTCTATCCATGTAAGGAGGCGGCTCTTGGTAAAGTCATGGAGCTTGTCCTCCGCCATCTCGTGCTCGGCGCGAGCCAGTTCCGTGATCTGCTTGAGCCTCTCTTCCTCAGATAGCCCTGCCAGCTCAGAGTATCGCTTCTTCATCTCAGAGCTACGAGCATCCTCTTTAGCATCGGCAAGAGCGACCCATTGCTTCACGTCCATCGGAGTGGAGCTAGTCATTAACCCCTCCTTCTGAGTCGGGTGACTCGTTGAGTTCCCAGCGGTAAAGGCGAGAAGATGATATTGTGACACTAGCCTGCTGTCAAGAAAGCAGGCTAGAAGTGTCTTGAGTTATTTGCAATACGGGCGGCCAGCACTGCCCTCCATGTCCCCTTGTTTCCCCACACTCGTTCATCTTGAGCAACGTCGAAGGAGATGAGCCGGTGTAACCGCCCGTACGCCTCGCCTCACTCCGTCTCCATGCCTGCAAATTCCGCCGAGGGCAACCCATTGCCCTCGCGCCAGGGTGTCACGTTGCCCGCTGTTACATGGAAAAGCGATGCATTCCGCGCTGTTGATTCGCCGATTAGCGCGGGTTCCGCAGTTGTGACCAGCGCCTGCTGGTATGCGGCGGCTTCTTCAAGGACGCTTTGCCTCCGGTGTGAATCCAACTCGGAGAGAACGTCGTCAAGGAGAAGCACAGGTTCATCTCCCCGACGCTCTTTGAGGAACACCGCCTCCGCCAAGCGGAGCCCCAGGGCTATAGACCTTGCCTGGCCCCTGGAAGAGTAGGTACTGGCGGGCATGCCGTTCAGATTGATCTCCAAGTCGTCGCGGTGTGGACCGGCCAGAGTCATGCCGGCGCGTATCTCTTCATTTCTTCGCTCGGCAAGCGACTGCTCGAACTGTGCTGAGGGCAGGGAGGGCCGGAACTTCAGGGACAGCTCCTCGCCCTTGGACAGAGCGCGGTAAGCATGCGCCGTCAGCGGAGCCAGCCGATCGACGGCATCGCTTCGATGATCTATCAGCGATGCGCCTTCCCCGACCAGTTCGTTGTTCCAGAACCCTAGCTCTTCACCGGAGGCTCTTCCTTCCCTGATCAGACGCAGCAGGTGGTTCCTCTGGGTGAGCACGCGTTGATACCTCTGCAGTGTTCTCAGGTAATCCCGGTCCACCTGCGAAAGCAAGATGTCCAGGAAGCGGCGACGCTGGGAAGGCGATCCGTGCACCAGCTCGATGTCCGAGGCGGTGAACAACACGGCGTTGACCCAGCCAACCAGTCCCGAGGCGGACGTAGAGACGCCGTTGACCTTGATCCGTTTGCTCACCAAGACACCGCCGGCGCCTTCACTGGTTCCGGCACGGAGGCCGACGATGACCCTCACCTTATCGTCACGGCGCTCGACCTCCCCGTCGATAATGGTCTGCTCCATACCGGCGGCGCCCGCTGTTTCAGGAGCCTTCTGCGACTCCCAGGTGATGAGCTCCCTTTCCACGTTGGTGCGGTAAGACTTGGCGATTGCGAGCAGGTAGGCGGCCTCTAGCAAGTTGGTCTTGCCCTGGGCGTTTGCCCCGCTGAGCACTACCAGACCCGGCGGCAACTCCAGACTCAATTCTGCGAAGTTACGGTAGTTGGTCAGTCTGAGATGGGATATGTACACTTGGGGTCTTGGACCATGGCTAGTCTCTGCGCCTGCCCAGCAGCAATATCCAGTTGGCAAAGGCTTTGAGGTGGTTGCGCACCGCCTCTCGCGTGGGTTCATCGGTAAGATTGCCCTCGGAATCGAACTTCTGGCGGGCGTAGGAAACGTAAACCCCAGGTTTGGTCATCACGTATGAGCCCGTCTCAGCGAATACATTGTGCAGGTGCATCTGCGCCCGCGCCGTCCCGGCAAATCCCCCGGCTCCCATGGTGGTCACCGGCTTTCCGAATAGGGAGCGCGGGTCTCTGTCCCGCGAGGCCCAGTCTATGGCGTTTTTCAGAACGGCGCTGGGGCTGTAATTGTACTCAGGCGTGACGAACAGCACCCCGTCCGCTTCACGTATTGCCGTCTTGAAATCGGTGACCGGGTCGGGGTCGCCCTGTTCCTCCAGGTCCCGGTTGTAGAAGGGCAACGATGCCAGGTCATGGACGGCCATCTCCATGCCCGCCGGAGCCTCCTCCTGGGCAACGCTGAGCAGGGAGGAGTTGAATGATGCTTGGCGCAGACTGCCGGAAATGCCCAGCACCCTGATCCGAGTAGGCCGTTCCATAAACCGATCCACCATGGTCACAGTCCTCACTTGAATTTGTCCGGGTAGGCTTATAGGGTACTCCAAACCAAGCGTAACGGCAAAGCCAATGCTCAATGAAAAGATAGCGAACGCCGTCAACGAGATCCGCATTGTAGATACGCATGAGCATCTGATGCCAGAAGCTCTGCGCGATGAGTACGCGGTGGACTTTGGCTATTTGCTGGCACACTACAACACCACCGACCTGGTCTCCTCCGGCATGCCTCTGCCATTGCTCCAGTCGGTTAGACTACCGATGTACCGCTACGAGCTGGTGTTCAATGAGATGCTCCGTGAAGGCAAGGATATCCTTCCGCCGGAGCGTGACGACCTCTCCCTGGAAGAGCGCTGGCAAGCCCTGGAGCCGTACTGGGAGAGGATGCGCAATACCGCCTACGCCAAGCAGACCCTGCTGGCTATCAAGGATATCTTTGGATTCGATGACCTCAACGGGGAGACCTACGCGCCAATATCCCAGGCTATCGCCGAGTCGCGAGTAGAGAACTGGTACGGCAAGGTCATGAAGGAGATGGCCAAGATAGACCTGTCCGTAGTCGATATACATACCACGGCGGTGGATAGGGAGCATTTTGTGCCCGCCATGCGTATGGACTACATAATCTCGGTACGCACCAGGACGGAGCTTGATCGCATTGAGTCGGAGGAGGATGTGGCAATCCACTCTTTGGACGATCTGGTGCGGGCCATGCGCTCTGCCATGGAGCGGGCGGTTGGCAACGGGGCCGTGGCAATCAAAAGCGCGCTGGCTTATCGACGCCCGTTGCGATACGAAAAGGTCACACTACAGGAGGCGGAGACAGCCTTCAACAAGGTAGCCGCGGATACGGGTCACGGGCCTTCCTGGACAGAAGCAAAGCCGCTGCAGGACTTCATGATGCACCAGGTTATTCGCCAGGCCGTGGAAGCAGAGATACCGATGCAGATACACACGGGTCTGCATGAGAGCAACGAAAGCATCGTTTACAACTCCAACCCGACTCTGCTGGTGAACCTGTTCATGGAGTACCGCGAGGCCCGCTTCGACTTGTTCCATGGGGGTTATCCCTACATACACGAGTGGGCCACCCTGGCAAAGAACTTCGCCAACGTCTACGCAGATATGACCTGGTTGGAGATCATATCACCGTCTGTAAGCAGAGGCCTGCTCCACGAGTTGATAGAGACCGTCCCCGGAAACAAGATAGCGGCCTTTGGAGGAGACGCCATCACCGTGGAGATGGCGTACGCCCACGCCAAGATGACCAGGGAAGTGGTGAGCAGGGTCCTCTCCGAAAAGGTGGCCGAGGGATACATGAAGGAGGCTGAGGCCGTCTCCCTGGCGCGCAAGATATTGCGGGACAACCCCATCGAGCTGTTTCAGCTCAGCATAACCTGAGGCGGTTCAGGACGCGGCAGCCTCTTATCCATCCTCAACCCGGTATATGTCCACTTGAGCGTTCGAATAGACTTTGACCACACCCTGATCGACCATGGCATCGAACTTGTCTAGGCCTGCCGCGGGATAGTACAGCCGTTCGAGCTCACCCACAACTATGTACTCAACGCCGTAACGCTGAAGAACGTCGGCGGCGATGGTCGTGCTCCTAGTGGTGTACAGCGCGTCCAGGTTGGACTGGCGCTCGCCCACGGCGAACTGCTCCCCGTGGCGCTGCTGGATCTGGTGCCAGTTCCAGCCGATTATAGATGGAAGCCCCGTATATATGGAGTAACGTCCCCCCCAGCGATACCGGTCAGGCTCGGTGCTGCCCTCGGCAATTACTGGAGAGCCTTGGACTTCGCTCCTCAGCCACTGGATAGCGTCCCAGTCGTACTTCAGCTCTATAGGCCCCTCGGGATCGTGGTACGTGGTCTCCTCCATGAATGTGGCCCCGTTGAGACCGGTGAAGCTGGTGTCGAACCTGTCGGCAAGGCGTGATCTTGTGCCTAGCACAGGGAAGATGGAAACGCTCAGCACCAGGAGAGTGAGCAATCCTGCCCAAATGCCCTTGCCCCAGGTCATGCTGCGCAGGGATATTCGCGCCGAGGTCATCAGATACCAGAGAATGGCCGCTGAGGCTAGCGCATAGAGCACCCAGGCCTGCAGGTACAGCTTGAAGATGGTGTTCATACGGTCGATGTCGTTGTTGGCCGTGACCAGGTCAACCGTTATGCCCAGCCCAAGCGCTCCTATGACCAGAACCAAGAGGAAGAGGTGATGGTGGGATGAATCGGCCGGGTCGGGGAGACGCCGCAATCCCAGCAGCGCCGCAGTCACCGTTAGGGCAAGGAGAAAGGCCACGGTGCCGTAACCGCCCGCCGTGAGGTATACGGCGAGCATGATGAGGAAGAAGGCGGAGCCGCCGAGGATGGCTATCTGGCGAGCAGAAAGGGGTCGTACCAACCAGGACAGCGGGCTTGCCGAATCCTCTCCGTCTTCCGTCCTGCGCATCTTCAGGTACCTGAAGCTCTCATAGGCCAGGTAAGAGACGACTAGGAACAGGAATAGGGCGTGGATGCCCAGATAGTACTGGATGGGGGTCTGGAAGTCGCTGTTGTGGATACCGGCGGAAAAGGCGACGAACCTGGAATGGAAGGGAAGGAAGGCGATGTAGCTAACCGCAATGGCAAACAACGCCTTGAGAGACGCCGATTTGAGGAAGGCAAGCGACAGGCTCTTGCGGTGGGCGTAACAGGCTATGAATATTCCGGCTATGCCCAGGGCCATGTAGGTGGGGTAGTCCCAGGTGTTGATGGCGGCAAGGGAGCCCACCGCTATGCCGAGGACGGCCAGGGGGAGTACGGCGCGCTTCCATCCGGAGGACAATGCTTTAGGGTCGATGACCAGGTTCAGGGAGAGTCCTGCCGCGAGGAGGGTGAAAGGAATGACTATCATGTGGGCGTGGGGATCGGCAAAGAGGAACGTCCAGAAGGGGAACTCGGTTATCGCTATCTGATCGGGAATCATCCGGCTGGGCGCCCAGTAGTCGAACATGGGGAAGCCGGCGCCGTCCCGCAGCTTGTCCAGTCCGGCCTTGACAAGCTGGACTGCTGCTCCCAGGTTGCCCACTACGGCGACCAGTAGAACCCCGGCGATTCCGGCCACGGCAGGTCCCCAAGAAGGGCCTGGCCGGGCGATGCTTCGTTGCCGCATGGCGGAAGTCAGGTTGTAGACTACGGAGAAAGCGCCGCCCGCGGTAAGCGCGAATAGCAGCGGTACCGCCAGGTTGAAGGCCACTTCGGGCAGTATGCCTGTGGCCTTGCTCAGAGTAGCCAGTATGAACTGGCCAAAGTAGTAGTAGTTGAGGTAGCCTCCGGCGAACCAGGGGTCGTATGGAGGTATGGCGGATGAGCGTATTACCGCGTTCAGGTAAGCGAAGTCCATCGGCTTCTCGCCGCCCCTGAATGGGTGCCAGAGGTCGGGATTGGCCCAGCGCAGCCCAAGGAAGATGAGGAACGCAACCAGGAACAGCGCCTCTTCCAGCGCCAGTATGCGCCACCTAGTCTTGATGAAAGCAAGGATGTCGTCGCGGCGGGTAAATGCTATGTAAGCGCCGGCTGCGGCCATGCCCGCCAGCCCCAGGTAAATGGAGAGCCGGGTGAAGTCCAGTATGCCCAGCGCGGCTAGGAGCCAGGGCAGGTAGGCCAGCATTAGTACCGCCAGAATCTTGGAAAGCAGGTAACCCCTGTCGTGGAGCCCCCTGAACAGTAGGAAGCCGATGGGAAGAACGGCCAGGGCGGCCAGTTGCACCAGTGCCAGCCAGACCAGAACGGGCAGACGGTTGACCAGGCCGGAAGGGTTGAATATCTCCGACCAGGTGCCGCCGCCGCGCTGGGTTGCCAGCTCGTCCTGGGTGAGTAGGAGTTGCAACGGGCGGTCCGGTTCCGGCTCAACGCTCAGAATCATTCCGGCCAAGGCATCCCTGTCTAGGCGGCCCGTATTCTTGAACAGCATGACAAGCGGGTGGTCGTAGGTGACGTGGTCGTTGTCGGCGTAGCCCAAGTTGAGGTACAGGAGGCCCTGGTCCGCGTCCAGCCCGCCTGGTTTGGGAACGCCTGCCCTGCGGAAGGGGTCGTCTACAAAGGATACGCCGAGAAGCGACGGGTAGGCGCTGAAGCTCTTTTCTAGCTGATAGCCCAGGTCGCCGGAGAAGAGAAGGGCGTAGTAGTTGCTGCTGTACGGGTATCTTTCCGGGGCGCGGGCGACTGCGCCATAGGTGCGATTGCTGTAGAACACCAGGTAGTCGGCCTCTGCTAGGTCAGCTGCCATCGAGTTTATTTTCGGTATGGTATCCCCTTCGAAGATGGGGATCTGGGCGAGGCGATACCGGCCCAAGTTCGGAATGCCTTCGTCCCAGTGGTTGTCGGTGAGGATGAACGACTCCTCAGGGATGTTGTCGTTGATCCACCGCGACGCTTGAACTGCGGTGTGCGGATTGGAATAGACGGCCTGGAACGCCAGGCCGTAGAAGATGGTCGCTCCCAGTATCGCTCCCAGCGCTATCTGCGCCGCCTTGAGCATCGCCGGTTTGTGCCGCTTCAGCCAGTCGATTCCCATCAGCGCCGTGCCAGCGCCTATCATGATGATAACCGGCATTAGCGGGAAGGTGTAGCGCAGGAACTTCACGTCTACCCTGGTGACGATGATGAGGAGGGGGATCGCCCAGAGCAGTATGAGGACTTGGCCCCATCTTGGACGGCGCAAGTTGATGACTATGGTAGCCAGGAATCCCCCCCATGCCAGAAGGCCAAGGGGGTATCCCAGCCCCCAGGTGACGGTCTGCCGCAGTTCGTATAGCAGCTTGGGGGCTCCTATGTACTGCACCGTATAGGGCACCCATCCGGCGTTGCGCACGACTTCAATCTCGCGCAGGTTCCAGTAGAGAAACTCGGGGAAGGCCAGGATGGAGTAGGGTGTCCAGAACAGGTAGACGCCGATAGCTATGAAACCGCCCAGTAAGGCGCGCAGAGCGGCCTTCTCCAGAAGAGCCGGTCTATCAGGGGGGTCGGCTGTGCCCGCAGGGTGGGCCGGTTTGCGCAGTGCGCCAAGGAACATGCGGCCGTACAACGCCGCCAGGGGGAGCAGAATGGGGGCCATGCTTATCTTGGTGGCAAAGGCCAGGCCGATGAACAGGCCAAGGAGCGCCGAATCGCGGATGCGGTTCCTTTCAAGCACCTGCATCATGAACCAGAAGGAAGCCAGGGTGAACACGTTGGAGAAGGTCTCCGGTCTGTAGTAGTGGGAGTGCTGGATATGCACCACGGCAAAAGCCACAAGAGCAGCCGCCAGCAGTCCGGCGTTCCTGCTGTAGAGCCGCTTTCCCAGCAGGTAGACCATGGCGACGGTGCCTACGTCGGCCAGGGTGGAGAGCAGCCTTCCCGCTATAGCCAGATCGCGAAACTCCATGGTTAAGAAGGGAGAGGCCAGCAGCTTGATGCCGACTAACACGTAGAGGATGATGCTTCCCAGCGGGAACCAGTGGGGATTCAGGGGGCTCTTGTCGGCGTCCAGGAAGACGGTGAGGCTGGGGAACCCAGGCTCAGCCTGCTGAAACGGGTGGTGTTCCGTACACGACTCCCAGCCGGGAGTCTCCACCAGGAGGCGGTACATGCAGTCCGTGCGCAGGTATACCGAGCGTTCGTCGGGGTGAAACAGGCCGTTCTGGTCCCATTCGACGCCATAGACACGGACGAGTAAGGCCAGCAGGAGGATCAGGGCAAGCAGCGGGGGAATTGACCATCCGACGGCGCTAGGACGAATCGCCCAGCGCCAGGCGTTCTGCATTCGCTGGAGTGGAGAGGTGTAGGAGGATGTCGGCTCCATAGTGGGGATATTGTATCAGGCCGCCGCACCGGGCAGGCGGGCAGACGTGCAAGGCGGGTTCAGAGGTCTGAAATCGGAGGTGGTGGAAAATGACGTGATTGGGGGAAATGTGGTGCACGAATCGTAGCAGTGATTGAGCGGAACCCTGTCGCTGAGGACAGGTTCAGGCGTGAGAAGCGGGACACCGGCGGTGTAGACGATGCTTCGATTCATGCCTGTGGAGAGTATTTCGCGGCGAATTGTTTCAGACGTTATGTCAAATTGCAAAGCTAAAGCGAACCAACATTTTTTGTGGTATGAGAAACAAATCCGAAAATCGATATGGGGTGGATGATTTTCGTTGGGAGAAAGGTCCAGCGTATGGACGTTGCTGAGGGTTGGTAATTTAGTGGCAGCGATCCGCGTAGGGTTCATGGATACAGGATACGGGGAGGATGGCGGTGTGGGGAAGGAGTGTGTGGCAGGGGGGGAGCAGACGGACAGGCGGGCGGGTACTATATCTCCGCTCAAATGGTTCGACAAGCTCACCACGAGCGGACTTTGGTATCCGTTCG
>CAYVEN010000062.1:0-8614 GCA_964450505.1 uncultured Dehalococcoidia bacterium
GGGAATGTATCATCAAACGGGCAGGCGGGCAAGCGGGGAGGGGGGTAGGGGGCAGACGGGAGGGCAACCACGAGGGTTGCCCCTACGGTGTTCCACCCCACCGCCCCTGGGTACCCGCCTGCGCGGGTACGACGGAAAGGAGCGCGGGTGTGACGGGTAGGGGGTAGACGGGCAAGCGGGCAAATGGTGGCAAATTGGGGTGGGTACTGGACTAGAGAGGATACAATTAATAGCAGCAACATGTTTCAACGCGAGATTTAATGGTCTCAACGCCCAGTCGAAGACCGATCGTTCAGATAGTAGCCAACAGAGACTATCGTCTGCTGTGGGGGGCGGGTCTGTTTGCCATGATGGCCCGCTGGATAGCGATGCTGGTTTCAGGTTACCTGGTGCTCCAACTCACCGACTCCGTCTTCCTGAGCCAGATGGCCGGAGTCGCGTTTCTGCTGCCGCAGACGTTCATGGGAGTGTTCACCGGAGTCATAGCGGATGCTTACGACCGTCGCACCGTGATCGGTCTTGCCTTCCTGGCGAACGCACTGCTATTCGCTCTGCTGGCGGCGCTGGTGTTCACCGAGACGGCGACTGCGCCTCGAATCCTAGGCATAAACTTCCTCATCGGGATTTCCTTCAACCTGGACATGGTCGTGCGCAGAACGTTCGTCATCGACATCGTGGGCAAGGAGATGCTGACGTCGGCGGTGTCGCTGGACACGGTAAACATGACTGTGGCGGTGCTATTGGGGCCCGTTCTTGCCGGCGTCCTGCTGGACGTCATCCCGGAGAGCGGCTTTGTCAACGTGGCATCCATATACTCGTTGATAGCGAGCTTCTACGTTGCGGCAGTGGTGTTGATGCTCAGGGTGCAACCGCAGCTTCGCCAGAAGGCCAACATCAGCTTGAGGCAGACCCTGGCCTTCATCTCGGAAGGGTTCCGCGAGGTCTCAAGGAGCAGGGCAATGGTGGGCGTGCTGGGCGTCACGGTGCTGATGAACCTGGCGTTCTTCCCCTTCATGCCGTTGATCCCGGCATTCGCGGAGAAGGTGCTGGAGGTGGAGCCGGCCTCCATGGGGCTGCTGGGCGCGGCTTCCGGCGTAGGCTCCCTGGTTGGAGCAACGTTCATAGCGGCCCGGGGGAACATACAGCGAAAATCGATCTACTACTATGGCGGTACGCTGCTGTCGATGGGCATCCTGGCCGTGTTCTCTCTGTCGACATCGTTCCCGCTGTCGCTGGCGTTGCTCATGCTGGCGGGCGCTACGATATCGGGATTTGGAACGATGCAGGCTACGTTGATACTGATCTCGGCCAGGGAGGAGATGCGAGGCAGGGCGATGGGGATTCTGAGCCTGGCGATTGGGGCGGAACCGATAGGGGGGATCATGCTGGGCGTGATGGCGGAGTGGCTGGGGCCCAGACAGGCAGTTGGGCTAATGAGTGTTTCCGGCCTGGCGATGACCGCGGTGTGGACGTACTTTGCCAAGGAGATGAGGAAGTTGTGAGGCCGCCCCGCCTAGTTTCCCGCTCCCCAATCGTGGTTGGGGACAGGCTGCGCGGGAAAGACGGGTGGGTAAGCGGGCAAACGGGCATGCGGGGTGGTCGGTTGAGCGAGAGTTGCGCGTCCTCTATAATTAGCGCCTAGGCATGCCTGCTATAGCGAGGCTACCTATGTGCTGCTTAAGATACATTATTCCGCTTTCGTGGAGGATCTACCGCTTTTGACGTTTAGCTTAGCTTCGATTTCGGCTTTGGTGACGCCATGAAGATCGCGACGTGGGCGGCGGCGATCGCGGTAGCCGGAGGCGTGGCGGTGCTTGCCGTCTACTGGTTTGTGGCTGTCGTGGGCGCTCTGTTTGATACGGAAGAGATACCAGTCCTCATCAGGATAGCCGTGCCGGCCATCATCGGGGGCTGTGTCGTCCTGCTGTTGGTGGCTGTGCTCCAGCGACTCAGAGAACGCAAGGAAGAGGACCTGGAAGGAGTAGACTATTGATAGTAGTGACGAGCGACGAGATCCCGGGCAGGCAAATAGACGAGGTGCTGGGCATGGTCACGGCTAACTCGGTGCGGGCCAAGCATCTGGGCAGGGACATCATGGCGGGCTTCCGCAACATAGCCGGAGGGGAGATTACCGAGTACACGAAGCTGATGGCGGAGTCGCGCGAGCTGGCCCTACGGAGAATGTGCGAGAGGGCCGAGGCGATGGGCGCGGACGCGATTGTCGCCACCAGGTTTATCACTGCGGGGATCGCGTCTGGCGCGTCCGAGGTACTGGTCTACGGCACCGCGGTCAAGACCAGTGCGTAGACCGTCGTCTGGACGTACTTTGCCAAGGAGATGAGGCGGTTGTGAGGCTCGCCCGCCTAGTTTCCGCTCTCTAATCGTGGTTGGGGACAGGCTGCGCGGGAAAGACGGTGTGGGTAAGCAGGCAGACGGTTTTGGATTCTTCGCTGAGCTCAGAATGACAGTGGGCGCTCAGAAAGACAGGTTGCCAAGAAGGGTGTGCAGGCTTCAGAAGCCTGCACACCCTTCTGAATGCGGTCTAATACCAGTCGCGGTAGAAGGTCTCGTAGGGGATGGCGGGGGGCTTGGCCACGTGGGGGATGGGTAGCTGCACCATGCCGGCTTCCCGCGAGGGCAGGTAGACGGTGGAGGTGCCCTGTACAAAGACCTGGTCCTCCTGGTTGCGCCCATCGTACTTGATGCCGACGGCGTAGTAGGTGCGCTCACCGTCCACGGCGCCTTCGCCGGGTTCTCCCTTCTGGACTTCGGTGAACTTCTTGGTGACCGTGCCGTTGTAGAGGCCGATATCGGAGTAGTAGAAAGGTCTGCGCAGCGCCATCTGGAGTCGTCGGATGAAGCCGTTGTCGCCCATCCAGTTGCTCATGAGGGCCTGTGGTATCTGAGACCTCTGGCCGCCCCAGTCGAAGGGGAGGGACTGGCCGCGGTAGGCTGCCATGAGAGGGTCGCCGTGCTCGTCGGCGGCGCTCCAGGGCCATCGGGAGATGGGGTGGGTGTAGGCAAATCCGCCGAATCCCTCATGCCTGATGTGGCGGCGCATATTGTGGCCGCCCTCGAAGTTATATCCGAACATTGGAGGGCCGTTACGGATGTAGAACGTGGACGTCCAGTCCTGGTCTGTCCAGGGCGGGACGATGAAGGTGGGTAGCTTATCTCCCTCGTTGACGTCCTCCCAGTAGAGTATCTCCTTGCCCCTGGGCTTGGCTTTCTCCATGAGGTCGATTATCTCCTCCACCTGCTCAGTGTTGAGCTTGGGGACATTGCGCTCGTACATCATGCGCTCGCCCAGTCGTTCCACGGACATGGCTCGACCGGTGCCCATCTCCTCACGGGGAACCATGATGAGGGTACCGTAGCACTTGCCAAGGAGGTCGCCGCGCATGTCCCAGTAGTTGACGTCGGTAATGAAGAAGAAGAGGTTGCCGTGCGCACCGGGCTTCTCGATGATCTCCTTGCCCACAGAGGAGGTCTTGAATCCGGTGCCGACGCGGACGGCATCGAAGAACTCCCAGGCGGTGCCGGAGTGGAAGTTGGCGATGGGCCAGCCTCCGACGCGCCGAGGGCCGTGCCACATGGCGTTCCTGGCCATGATGAGAGCGGTGCCCGGTGCGATGAGGCATCCGTAGGGGCCGTTCTTGGCGTATTCGGGGTCGGTGTAGAGGGGGTTGTCGTCGCCGATGCTGGCGGCGTAGGCCTTGATCAATGGCTCGGTGAGCACCCAGGGGCTCTTGTATGGAGGGCCTGAGGCGTCGTAGGGCTGAGTGGTGCCCGGATAGAGGTACATATCGAGCGGGTATCCCTCTCCGATGACCTCCTTTTCAAGGTCTTCGTGGGAAAGTCTCCTGAACTCGTCGACTAGACTTTCAAAGGTCTCGCTGGTTGTCATGGTTTCTTACCTCCTACGCTTGCGTGGATGATAAGCCCGACGTGTGTGGTAGTCAAGGACGGACAAGGTGGGCGGAACGACGAACGGGGAGTTGCGCTTGGCTATGTACGTTTGTCTTCCTGCAACACAGATTCTTCGCTGTGCTCCAGAGTGACAGTAGTGTGGCGTTGGCGGCAGTTATGCGAGGGTCAGGCTGTGCGGTGTCACCCCCATCTCAATCTTCCCCCGTCGAGGGGGAAGAGGTTATAGACGGAACGGCGAATGATGGTGGCGAACGAGTCAAGAACGGCTGGGCGGCGCCCAAGCCTCTCCCGGTCGCCTGGGGTGCCGGTACATGTGGCCTGACTGCACCTCCGGGAACTGTACCGCTTCCAATAGGGCGGACCCTTCCCTGTAAGCGGCGATAAGGGCGTCCTCCGCTTCATAGGCAAAGGGGTCGCCGAGCTGCATTTCGTTCTCTCCACCGGGCTCGGGCCTGTTCTCCAGCAGCCACTCGACGGAGCAGGCGAGGGCGTCGCTTACGGGGACGACATCGCTGTATCCGAGCAGGCTCTTGATCTTGGTGATGTCGTAGTTGGCGACCGCCTCCACCGCGGGCGCTCCGCTGCCCCTGTACACTCTGCTTGCCAGCGCGGGCGGCATCTCCACTATCTCGCAGTCACGGCCCATGTGCTTGATGATGAACTCAACGATTTGGCGCTGGGAGTACTGAGCGTCCTCCCTAACGTTGAAGATTTGCCCGGACGACTCCTCCGGCTTGTCGACGCCGAGCAGAAGCGCGTGAGCGGCGTTCTTGCCGAAGGCTCGACGGCGCGGGGCGGCGTTGTTGGAGACGATGAGGCGCTTCCTGCCGTCCAGCAGACGCCGCACTATGCTCCATTCCGGGTTGGCGGGAGAGTTGGGCCCGTATACCTGGGGGTATCTGAAGATGGAGGCGCTGTAGAAGCCGTCCTGGTGAGCCTGCATGACCGTCTGCTCCGTAACCCACATCATGTAGTTTAGACGCGGCCCGTCAGGGTCCTGGCTAAGCGGGCCGTCCTCCGGCACCATTGGCGGCGCGCCGAGAGGGCCCCACCGTTCGTCGTTGCTACGGGCGTAGACTCCGCCGCCGCCGACGGTGAGAAGGCGCTGGGTCTTGCCCTTGAGCACGTCGGCCACAATGCGGATCCTGCCATAGGTGGCAATGGCAACGTCGAAGGTGCGGCCCGCCAGACCCTCTTCAAGCGTCTCCTTAAAGTGAGGGTCGGCGTGAATGTGATCAGTGTCCGCGTCGAATTCGGCCTCGTGCTGTCCTCCGTGGAGGACGGTGACATGGTAGCGGCGCTCCAGGAGGCCGTTCACGAGGTGAGGGCCGGACGGTCCGGTGCCTCCGATGACGAGGGCTTTCATGCGCGTCTCCCCGGTGGGTTTGGGTGGAGGGTATCACCGCTCAAATGGTTCGACAAGCTCACCATGAGCGGGTGGGGGGGGCAGGCCATGAGCGGTTGGGTTCTTTGGAATGGCAGGCGGATGGAGTTTGCTGGTAGGGGCCTAGTTTGCTGTGGTGTAAAGATTCTTCGCTGCGCCTGAATGGCGAGTAGGGGAGGCTTGTTGGCTAAGTGGAGCTATGGGAGGCCCAACCAAATTCGTTAGGGCTGCTCCTCTTCCGGGAATAGCACTACGCGTATGTAGCTGTCGGTGGTGAAGTAGCGCTGCGCTATGGCCTCGATATCCTCCAGGGTCAGAGCGTCCAGCAGACCATCAAAGCCGACTATCTCTGAGAACGACTCGCCCCGCTGCGCTGCAACCCTGATCTGGTTGAGCCAGAACCCGTTGTTGCGCAGGTCCTCCTGCCGGGAGGTGCGCAGAAGCTCCTTGACAGTATCCAGGTACTCCTGCTCGCCGCCCATGCGCAGCCACTCCACCTCATCCAGAACCTCGCCGAAGAGCTCCTCGGTGCGAGAAGGGTCGCTGCCGAAGATTATGGAGACCAGGTATTCCTCGTCCGGCAGGCTGGAGCCACCCGCGTTCACTCCAATGCTGTAGGTGCCGCCCAACTCCTCGCGCACCCGCTCCCGCAGACGAATCCCTAGCATCTCGCCCGCAACGTTGAGCGTGAGCGCCTCCTGACGGCTCCATTCCATATCACCGGCGTACACCACGACCGTGTTGCTGCGCGGCTCGATGCCGCTGCGGACAACGTGGTCCTCTATTCCCACCGGCGGGTCGATGCCGTGATCCACCCACTCCTCGGCGCGGCCGGTGGTAGGCAGGCTGGCCAGGTAAGTCTCGGTCAATGACCGCAGGTTGTCCCAGTCGAATGCGCCAACGAAGACAAAGGTTGCGTCGCCCAAGTCCGCAAATCGGTCGGCATACACCGCCTCCGCTTGCTCCATGCTCAGCTCCTCAAGCAGTTCGACGGTGAGGCGGCGAGCGCGGAGGTGGTCTTGGCTCAGCACGGTGTTCGCTTTGTCGAAGAGGACCGCGTCCGGCTGGGCTGCGTTGAACTCAGCGACGCTGAGGAGTCTTGCCTGATACTGTGCGAAGAAGGCCGGGTCAAACCGTGGAGCTGTCGCGTAAAGCGTAATCAGTTGGAACAGGGTCTCCATGTCCTCAGGCGAGGCGCTTCCGCTAAGGCCTTCAAACAGCTCTGCTATGTAGGGAGCCACCTGAACCCTCTTGCCGGCCAGCAGCTTCTCTAGGGTCACTCTGTCGTGGGGCCCGACGCCGCTTCCGTTAATCAACTGGGCCGCGTATATGGCAGAAACGTGGTCTTCGTCCGCAGCCAGAGAGTGCCCGCCAGGACTGAAGGCCCGGAACAGCACCTCGTCATCGCGGAAGTCGGTCTGCTTGGCGATTACGGTGATGCCGTTGGACAGCGTCCATTTCTGGGCGTCTATGGACTCTATCTGCTCCTCCGCCGTGATGCTGCCCGGAGTCGGGATTGTCTCAAGAAGCGGGATATCTCCAAGATCATCTGCGTAGGGTTCTACCTCAAGCGTGTTGGCCGTCTGCAGCTGGGTCAGCAAGGCCGTGCCGAGCTCGTCGTCGGTGCCGGCGATGTCGGTCTCCTCGGGACGCACCACCAGCAGGGCCAGGTCCTCGGTCTGTGCCCAGGACCGCGCCACGTCAGTGAACTCGGCCAGGGTGATCTGCGGCAGCAGTTCTTGGTAAAGCGCCCATTCAGCCTCGATGCCGGTGACGGGGTCTCCGGCGAAGAAGTGGTCGGCGTAAGCGTTGGCGAGGTTCGTGGAGGGCGTCTGATCCCGCTGTTTGTACCGGCTCTCGATCGAGCTGAGCAGGTTGCTCTTCTCGCGCTCCAACTCGCCCTCGGTGAAGCCGTGCTGGTGGGCGCGCTGAATCTCCTCGAGCATGGTCGCGAGGCCGACCTCGACGCCGTCGGTCTCGACCCAGGCCGAAAACGTGGCGATGTCAAGCGTGTAGACGTAGTTGTAACGGGTCGCGCCGGCGGTAATGTATGGTGGTTCAGCGACTTGGCCGCGCTCGAACAGCCGCGCGTTGAGCATCATGAAGGCGAGCCTCTCAACGATAGTACGTCTAAAATCCGCCTCGTCCTCGACCGGTTCGGGGGCGTACTTACGGATGAGCACGAACTGGGTGGCGGGAGACTCGGGGTCGGTGAATACCTCGATGAGCGGGGTCTCGTGGCCCGGAACGTCGATCTGCGGCCTGTCGGTGGATTGTCCGATGGCGGCGCGCTCCTGTGCGGCTTCGCCCTCGGGTGGGGGCGCGAAGTACTGCTTGATCTTGGCTTCGATCTCCTCCACGTGGAAGTCGCCCACGGCGACCACAGCCATCAAGTTGGGCCTGTACCATCGCTCGTAGTAGGCCTGCAGGGCCTCGACGGGGGCGTTCTCGATGACCTCGGTGAGGCCGATGGGGGCGCGGCTGGCGTAGAGCGAGTCGCTGAAGAGGAGATCGAGCAGGTTCTGCTGGAGGCGCGAGTCGAATCCCTGGGACAGACGCCACTCCTCCAGGACCACGCCGCGCTCCAGATCAACCTCCTCCGGGTCGAAGGATATTGCGTAGGCCCAGTCGCTGAGAATCTGAAAAGCGGTCTCGGTAATCTCAGGGTCGCCGGTAGGAATCTCAAAGAAATAAAGGGTGTCATCAAAGCCGGTCCTAGCGTTCAGATCGGGACCGAAGGTGCTGCCGACGGACTCCAGGTAGTCGATGATCTCCTGCTTGGCGAAGCGCTCAGTGCCATTGAACGCCATGTGTTCCACGAAGTGGGCCAGACCTTGCTGGTCGTCCGTCTCGAGGACGGAGCCGGCCTTTACAGCGAGCGCAATGTGCGCGCGATCGCGGGGCTCTTCGTTGTGTCTGATGTAGTAGCTCAGGCCATTGGAAAGGGTTCCGCGAACCACCAGGGGGTCAAAGGCGAGAGGAGCTTCGATTTCCGGTTCGGGTATAGGCGTAGGCGTTGCCGTGGGTTCCGGCTTAGGAGTAGCGGTGGGCTCCGGGGCGGGAGTGGCGGTGGCCGCTACCGGCGTGGCCGTTGGAGCGGAGGTTGGAGTGGGCGTTGGGGTGGCCGTGGCCGTGGGCTCAGGAATGGCGGTGGCCGTAGGTGCCGGGGCGACGGTGGGCTGAGAAGTTGGCGTGGGTGTGGGTTCCGGATCGCACGCTAGCAACGCGACCAGTAGGGAGACAAATGCAACCGCTACCGCTAACTTGAGTTTTCCGCTCATCTATCTCCTTTACGGCTCA
>CAYVEN010000062.1:8714-11405 GCA_964450505.1 uncultured Dehalococcoidia bacterium
GCTACTTTGGCCAGAGCCAGAGGCGTTTGGCGGGTTTGAGGTTTTCGCTGAGCAGGGCGACTATGTCGGGGTTACCCGCGAGCAGGCTGGCCCTCCACTTGGCGAGGTCTCCTTCCACTGCGGACCCCGCCGCGCGCTCCCTGGGGCCGGGGAATGATTCGAGGGGCAACCATAGATTCGATGTTCTTGCCAATACCTCGCCGCCGGCCTCTCGAACAATTACTACTCCGGCGACGACATCCCATGCGTGCGGCGCGGAGAAAGCGGCGTACTGCATGACCCCGGAAGCGACCAGCGTCATCTCGTAGGCGATGCTGCCGATGTTGCGAAGCTCACCGAGCCTTCTCAACTCCTTGCCGATCCGGTATCGCCGCCAGAAAGTCATGGGGAGGGTGACGAGGCCGTTGGGCATAGGCTTGGCCTTATCGTAGACCCGGACGGGGGTGTCTCCGGCGAAAGCGCCGCCCCCGCAACGGGCATGAAACACCCGGCCGGAGGATGAGGTTGGCGATGGGACGTAGATGGCCCCAGCGACGGGTTTGCCCTGGTGGAGCACGCCAATAGAGGAGGCAAAGACGGGCAATCCGTTGACGAAGTTTGTGGTGCCGTCCAGCGGGTCTATGACCCAAACGAAATCGCGGTCCAGGTCTTCCGCCGGGGGGGTCTCTTCGGAGAGGATGCCGTGATTGGGAAAGCGGCTGCGAATCCCATCTACGATAAGCTGTTCAGCGCCTTTGTCGGCGTCGCTGACGGGGCTTCTTGACCCTTCCGACTTGTACTCAACCTTGATGTCACGTTGGAAGTAGTCCAGAAGCAGTTTCCCGGCGCTTGCGGCCAGTGAGACGGCGTGTTCTTCTATGGAGGATAGAAGGTCGGGGTCTATTTGGGCTGAACGGGTGTCCGCGCCTGACATTCCTAAGACGCCGGGTAGCCGGCTTTGACGTGGGCGCTGATACCGCCGCGGTCGTTGTACCAGGCTTCCACGGTCATGGCATCCGGTTCAAGCAGGGCGACCAGATCGTTGAGTACTTGGTTGACGGCGTGCTCCTGGAGTATCCCCACGTTGCGGAACGAGGTGAGGTAGTACTTCAGCGATTTCAGTTCCACCAACCTGTGCCTGGGCCGATAGGTGATGGCCAGGCGCGCGAAATCTGGGAGGCCCGTCCAGGGACATACCGATGTGAACTCGCTGGTTTCATAGGTTACGTCGCTGGCCGAAGCGGGGTAGTCGAAAGGTATGTGTTCCAGCACGTCCGTATCTATGCTGGCGGCGTCCTGAACGTCGTATCTTCGTGACGTGTACTTATCGGTGAGCATCATCTCCCCGTTTCAGACGTAGTCTCTTCCCGTAGTTGTTTGGGCAGCACGAAGGTGAAGTTCTCCTCCGCTATGGAAGTTGTACGAACGTTCTTGGGCTTAAGTCTATCCACCACGGCATCCACCAGCCATTCCGGCGTTGAAGCACCGGAAGTAATGCCCACGCTTTGCACGCCTTCCAGCCAGGCATCGTCTATGTCGTCGGGGCCGTCGATGAGATAGGCCGGTCTTCCGGCGGCCTCGGCGGTTTCCCGCAGCCGGTTGCTGTTGGAGCTGTTCTGTGCTCCGACAACGAGGACTAGGTCAATTTCGGGCGCTATGGCCTTGAGTGCGTTCTGCCTGTTGGTAGTGGCGTAACAGATGTCGTTGCGAGTTAACAGGGCGGGGAATCTCTCTTTGAGAACGGATATGACCGCTTCCGTGTCGTCCATGCTGAGAGTGGTCTGAGTAAGAGCCACCACCATGTTTGGGTCTTCAACCTGCACCTTGGCCGCCTCTTCAGGCGTTTCTATGAGGATGGTGCTTTCGGGGGCTTGTCCCATTGTGCCATCGATTTCGACATGGCCGCGGTGACCTATGAGGATTATGGTGTAGCCTTCACGCGCGTATTTCTGGGCTTCAAGGTGGACCTTGGTGACCAGCGGGCAGGTGGCGTCTATGATGTCCAATCCCCTGGCTTGGGCCTGCTGCCAGACGGCAGGGGAGACGCCGTGCGCGGAAAAGACCACGACGCTGCCCTCCGGGATATCGTCGATGTCCTCTACGAAGATAGCCCCTTTGTCCCGCAGATCGTCCACGACGTGGGAGTTGTGCACAATCTCGTGTCGAACGTAAACGGGGGGCTGGAAACGCTCCAGGCATAGTTCTACCACGTCAATGGCACGAACAACGCCCGCACAAAACCCTCTTGGTGAGCTGAGCAAGACTTCTATGATTCGGCCTCTCTTTCGCTGTTCAGAACGCCGGCTTTGCGTGAACTACCTGGTTCACAGGGTGGACGGCAAACTCCATTGGAATGCTAGCATTGAGCTTGCCTCAGTGTCAAAAGTGCTGGTTAAGGGGCTTTGTTTCAAACTAAAGCGGCTAATTCTTCCAAAGGGACCAGGAACTCCGCAAGTCCAGTTGCCATTGCCGGGACGGCGCGTCAAGACCCGTTGTGCACCAAGGCTAGGTTCCGGCTGCTTCACTGACTGGCTTACACTGGTTTGGAATATGCCCCGGATACTTCGATTCTTCCGCGTTTCTAAGCCAGCAGTTATATAGGTTTAGAGCATCCCGAACAATGTCGTAGATACCTCCTGACAGATAGCATTTCTGAGATTGACTAACATGACCGCAGTATCTCGACCAGAGGTTATCGTAAGCTACCCGTGA
>CAYVEN010000063.1:0-11174 GCA_964450505.1 uncultured Dehalococcoidia bacterium
GACTCCGGCAGAGATATTTTTGGACAGAGTGTTGCACTTGAAATGTGAATCCACCGCGTCGCTTTCAGGGGGATGACGCATAGAAAAGCTTCTCACTTAACGGGATGACGCGTGGGTTCAGTTAGGACGCTCACCACTTAGAGCTAGACTCCAACTCAAACGAAAAGAGTTCGCCAGTATTTACATCCATAGCCTTGGCAATGGCTCGGATGTTCTTTAGCGACGGATTTCGCAGGCCCCTCTCTATACCAGAGAGGTAGGTCACGTGAACAGCGGCACGATGAGCCACCTCTTCTTGAGTGGATCCGCGTTCCGTCCGCATATAGCGTATGTGTCGGCCAAAAGCTGTTTTATAAGCGTCCACTTGACGGCGACGCTACCAACACTTAGACTATCCGTCCATAGACTATAAGTCTAGTTATGAAGACCTGATTGACCCAGCGCACACCCGCCAACTAAGGATGCTCTAGCAGATGGCGGAACCAAATTTCGAGAACAGGACGCTCTTTCACGGGGACAACCTGAAGTTCCTGCGTGGCATGAACAGCGGGACCGTCCATTTGATAGCTACGGACCCGCCGTTCAACAAGAGCCGCGACTTTCATGCAACGCCTGATAGCCTTGCGGCAGGCGCACAGTTCCACGACCGTTGGAGTTGGCGGGATGATATTCACGACGACTGGCTGACCGCCATCATGCGGGACAATCCGGAAGTCTGGCAGGTCATCTCCACAGCCAAGGGCGTCTACGGGGATGACATGGGCGCGTTCCTATGCTGGCTAGGGGTGCGTCTCCTAGAGATGCACCGAATACTAGCCGACGATGGGAGTCTATACCTGCATATTGACGACACCGCTCATGCTTACGCAAAAACCTTGCTCGACGCCATATTTGGGAGGCAATCTTTCCGCGGGCAAATAGTGTGGCGGCGGTACGGCTCCCACAACAACGCCACCAACTATGGGCGTGTATATGACGTCCTGCTTTACTATGCGAAGGACGGCAGGGGTGTGTGGAATGGAGCATATTCAGCACTGGATCGGGAATATATTCGCCGAGCCTATCAGCATTCGGATGAGCGGGGAAGGTATACCACCGCCCCACTCCACGCAGGGGGGTTGAGTGGGGGAGGATACCAGTATGAGTACCATGGACACAGGCGGGTTTGGCGATTTTCCGAGGAACGAATGCAGTACCTAGAAACGGACGGGCAGATCCACTTTCCTAAGCGAGCAGGCGGTATGCCTCGACGGAAGGTCTACCTTGATGAAAGTAGGGGCAAGCCTCTTGCAAACCTATGGGATGATATTGGTGCGCTGACCGGCAATCACGAGGAGCGCTACGGCTACCCAACACAAAAGCCGTTAAAGCTCTACGAGCGCATCATCACGGCCAGTAGTAATGTTGGTGATATGGTCATAGACCCGTTCTGCGGCTGCGCTACTACGCTGGTAGCAGCCGAGCGCCTGAGTCGCCAGTGGGTGGGCATGGACATTTGGGCAGGCGCACACAAAGCTGTGCTTGAACGGTTGGCTAAAGAGGGATTGGCGGTAAAAGGGAGACGCACGCAAGAGCTACAGAGACTAACTATTGGGGAGATTAAGAAGAGCACTATGCCGCCTAAGCGCACCGACCAAGGGGAAACGGCGGCGCTGGTGCTACAGACGCCAATGGGGAAGGCCAGACGGCTTCCGCCTCCTAGAACACATCACAGCAGGTTAGACCTAGGCTCATTCTGTCAGGGGTGCGGGGCAGACTACAATTTCGGTCCTCGTGTACTGGAAGTAGACCACATCAACCCGCGTTCGTCGGGCGGCACTGATGTCTATGAGAATCTGACCCTTCTCTGTCCCCCGTGCAACAAAGAGAAGCGAGATCGCTTTACCCTGGTGGGCTTACAGCAGGAGAACCGGAAACATGGTTACATGAAGAATGAGGCAAATCTGCGCGTTGGGCGAGCCAGGCGACGGAGGAGACGATAAAATGCCCCAACCTAGCCAATAAAGAATCCCTCCCTGTTACAATGTCTGCTATGAGCGGCATGACAGCAATACAGTGGGTATTCCTGGGCAGGATGGACTACACCGAAGCCTGGGGCTTGCAGCGAGACCTGGCCGAAGCAAGGACCCGTGGTGAAATCCCCAACACGCTGTTGCTATTGGAGCACCCCCCCACCTACACCCTGGGTAGGCGCGGCGGCGACTCCGACCTGCTGCTGTCTATAGAAGACCTGGAGTCGCACGGCGCCGAGGTCATAGACGTCGACCGGGGAGGACAAGCCACATTTCACGGGCCGGGGCAACTGGTCACATACCCTATCCTGGACTTAAAGGAGTGGGGCGAGGGGCCGCTGCGCTACGTCAGGACGTTGGAATCCATCTTGATGGGCGTGCTGCAAGAGTTCGGCATCCGGGCAATGCGCATAGACAAGCTGACCGGCGTCTGGGTCGGTGACAAGAAGATAGCCGCAATCGGTCTGAAAATAAGCCGCGGCGTGACAACGCACGGCTTTGCGCTGAACGTTTCCACTGACCTGGCGTGGTTCCAACACATCGTCCCTTGCGGAGTCCCCGACAAAGACGTGACCTCCATGGAACGCCTGCTCGAAAGACCGGTCACCTTGGCGGAAGTGATGCCCGTTCTGCTAGAACGGTTCGGAGCTGAATTCGGCGCTGAGATGAAGGCCGTGACCCGGGAAGCGCTGCTTGGTTCCGTCTCTAGCGTGTCTTAGATGCCCGGTCACGCAACCTGGACTGTATCTTCTCGCTGGTAAGCTCGCGCAGTGCATCGTTGGCAACCCAGCGCGCCGGCTTGACCCCGGAGTCCAGGATTTGCCGAGCCGTGTCAATCGCCTTGCCGTTCAAGCTCAGGTTCCGCTTGCCTATCTGCCGCAGTGCCCAGTTGACGGCTTTGCGCACAAAGTTGCGGTCATCCGCAGCCTGAGCCTTGATAACCGGGAGGAACTCCTCCAATCGCTCGTCGTTGGCCTTCTTGTCGTGGATGGCAACGGCAACCATGAGCGAGAAGGCGGTGCGTTTCACGAACTCCTCTTCTCTGGTGCTCCACTCATGGGCTTTCTGATATGCGTAAGCAGACTTGCCCCAGAGGTTCATGCAAACCTGATCGCAGACGTCCCACGAATCTATATCTTCTACCCAGGCCTCCATCTCTTCTTCGGTCACCTGGGCGGGTTTGCCGATTATGCTGGCCAATATGCGCGCTTCGTGAATGCCGGAGTCCCATAGCTGTTGCGCCAAGCCGTGGTCCTTACCTATCTCCCTGGCCAGGGGCCGCAGCGTACTAAGCGGGATACCAAGCGTGTTCCGAGGATTGCTGCCAAAGCGGGCCATACCCTCCACGTTCTCTGGGTTAGCCAGGGTCTTCAGGTGACTGATAACTTCTTCAGCCTGCATCTTGGTTATCGCACATGCTTGGCTGCGGCAACTGTACCACTTCCAAGGCGAAAGTTTAAGCTTCCAGCTATCCTTGACACTCCGCTTACACCTGCCTACGATTTGGTTACCGCCGATGTAGGAGGGGACTTGACCACAATACAGCCGATTTATGAGCTTCAGGAGATGGATTCCAAGATAGACCGGCAGCAATCGGAGCTGGCCACGGTGGAGGAACGTCTCGCGGACAACAGATTGATGGAGGAATTGAAGAGACGGCTCTCCACCAACGAAGAGCGGTTGATGCAGACCAAGAGCAGCCAAGCCATGCAGGACCTGGAAGCAAAGCAGTTTCAGGCCAAGGTGCAGAGCCTTGAAGAACGTCTCTACGGCGGTTCGGTAAGGAACCAGAAGGAGCTGGAGAGCATCACCAGCGAACTGCAATATACTAAACAGCAGTCCACGGAAAGCGACGAGCAGCTTCTGGCTTTGATGCTAAGTGTAGATGAACTCGAAGAACAAATCGCTGAAACCCAGGCACGGATCAAGGAGCTTGAGTCCACACAGGCTGAAGCCAGGGTGAAACTGGCCGGAGAAAGGGATGCGCTCAAGGAGGACCTAGCCTCTGATGCGGATGAACGCGCGCGGATGGTTGAGGCAATACCTGCATTGCTGCTCAGCCAGTATGAAAGACTACGTAAGGCGAAACAGGGCGTAGCTGTGGCTATGGTGCAAGGCGGTAGGTGTATGGTCTGCCGCCTTGCCTTGCCCACCGGGGAGTTGCAGAGTCTGCGCACCTCCAATGTGCCCATTACCTGCAGCAGTTGCGGCCGGATTCTATACGCGAGTTGATATATGCACGCTGTCGGCTACATACGATATAACAGGCACCTTCCCCCGGGCTCGGCCATGTCGCGGAAGAACCAGGAGATTAAACTTGTTGCTTTTGCCAGGAACAACGGCCATACGCTAAGGCAAATCTTCGTAGACTTTGCATCGGAGGATGGCCGGGGCTATGCGGACTTGCTGAGTTACCTGCAAGGCCAGGCCGAGGAGTTCTTGGTTCTAATCAACGACCCATCTCAGCTATCTACGACTCTGGAAGGAGCCGTGGATGCCGTTCTCAGCGTAAACGGCTTGGGGTCAAACGTAGTATGCACCATGGCCGGTCTCCCCGACCCTATCCAGGCCCTTTACAGGGCAATGACCTCCGAGGGCCAGCAGGCCTCCAAACGACAGCAAATTATACAAGCCATGCAGGACAAAGCGCTGCGCGGGGAGGGCTTGGGGAAACCGCCCTACGGGTACTCTCTGGGCAACCAAGGCAAGTTTGAGTTGGTGCACCATGAAGCGGAGGTCGTGCGCCTCATATTCAGGCTCTACCTGGAAGGATCGGGACTGAGAACCATCACGCGGCGCCTGAATGAAAGCGGGTACAGGACACGCAGAGGGCAGAACTGGAACATGGTCACGCTGCGTGACATGCTGCGTAACCGTGCCTACATGGGCACTTATCAGAGGTTTGGTTTGCGGCTTCCCAACAATCATCCCGCCATAGTGTCATCGGAAGATTCCAGGCGCGTTCAGGACCTGATGTCCTCTCGCAAGCCGCTCCGGCGAACCGGAGAGAGCGAGCCCTTCTTGCTTTCAGGCATGGTGTACTGCGCATCATGCGGCAACCGGATGATTGGCGTGACCAGAAGGCAGGCCTGGCGCACCAAGGACGGCCAGCGCAAAAGCGGTAGCTACAGGTACTATCAGTGCCAGACCCGCGCCAATCAGAGCCAGTGCCAGTACCATACCAAGAGAGCCGGTGCTCTGGAGACATCCGTTAAGCAATACGTTGCGGACGCCAAGGGAGCGGAGTTGGAACAACCGGAAACCGGCGAAGGCGTGAGGGAGAACGGCGTATCTCAGAGGCTCTATCTGAAGTACCTGAAACAGGCAGCGGACGGGTCTATCTCCCTGGAACGGCTGGGGGCATTGCTGCGGGGAAGGGAGCAACCGGAAGACGGGTGGCGCCATCTGCTACGGCAGCATGTTAGTAGAATCGACGTCGGTGAAGACTCATTGGAAATCAAGCTCCACCCCTCCGCCTGACCCACGTAGGCTAGCCCTTCTCAACACCAAGTCTTCGATACAGGTATGTTAAACTGGAACCGGACTGGGTAGATTGGGCGGCCGCTCTGGCGCGTTGAGCGCCGGGGAGGAAAGTCCGAGCTCCTCCGGGCAAGGTGCTGGGTAACACCCAGGCGGGGCAACCCGATAGAAAGTGCCACAGAAACATACCGCCTCCACGGCCAATGGCAGCGGGGGCAAGGTTGAAATCGTGAGGTAAGAGCTCACGGCTCCTGCGGCGACGTTAGGAGTGGGTAAACCTCACCTGGAGCAAGGCCTAATAGGGGGACACAGGCGCCCGGCCTGTCTCCGGGTTGGCCGCTTGAGCCTGCTGGAAACGGCAGGCCCAGATGGATGGTCGCCATCCGCCTCAGGGCGGATACAGAACTCGGCTTACAGATCTGCCCAGTCCGCACCAGATCTCGTCACTGCCAGCGCAGCGAAGCAATCCAGTGGTGGCGTGGAGGGCTTGTTCGCATGTCGTCCCCTTAGGTCAGCGTCCCGCTGTTCCTCAAAGCGTGCGGCTTGAGCAGAGCGTAGATGGCCTCGTTTGCCGGTGTGGATATCTTTGCCTCTTTCCCTAGACGAACCACCGCCCCCGTGAGAGCCTCCAGTTCCATCGGGCGCCCCGATTCCATGTCCTTCTGCATGGAGGCCTTGAGCGAACTCGCTTCCGTTTCCATGTAGTGGAGGGTCTTATCCACAATATCGCTATCCAGGTTGACGCCAAGCTTTCTGCCCAAGCCGTCTATCTCACGCAGCACCTGTATTACAAGAAGGCGGGATTCCGGCACCGCCAGAAGATCGGCCAGACCCGTATGTGCGGCGCAGGTCGTCCCTGCCAGGGCCGTGATGAAGAGCCATTTGCTCCATAGGACACTGGTTATATCGGTGGAGATTTCCGTAGGCATACCCACGCTCTGCATGGCAGAGCCAATAGCCTGGATGCGTGGCGTCGTAGAGCCGTCCGCTTCACCGAAAACAAGGCGTCGCACGTTGCCCTGCTGTTGCACCACCCCAGGCTCTATCACACTGGCCTCAATATAGACTGCACCGGGTAATACCGTGTTGGGCTGCAGCGCTTGTTGCACCTGCTCCCAGCTATCCACGCCGTTCTGGACGCAAAGCACCGTTGTGTTCTCTCCAAGCAGCGGGTCAAGTATAGGGACGGCTTCCAAATTATGGTAGGTCTTCACCGCGTGGATCACCAGGTCCACTGTACCTATCTCTGATGGCCTATCCGTAGCCTGTACATGGGCTGTGAAGTCCCCTTGCTCACTCTTTATCTGGAGCCCGGTACCTTGGATGGCCTGCAAGTGCTGTCCGCGAGCTATCAGCGACACTTCATGGCCATCGCGGGCAAGCAAAGCGCCCAGGTAGCCGCCCACGGCGCCGGCGCCCATTACCGCTATTCGCATTTGAGATCTCCTATTCTCAAGCGCCACTTATCCCCCCTGCTTTGCTTGCTACTCAGTGGGCTTGATAACCAGCACGGGAATACCGGACCCCCGCATCACCTTGTCGAAAACGCTTCCCAAAACCATCCTGCCCAGCCCCGATCTGCCGTGAGTGGAAATAGCAACAAGGTCGAACTGGTTCTCCTGTAAGTGCCGGAGGATTTCATCCGCCGTAATCCCCTCTCGTACCGACCAATCGACGTCTAACCCGCTTGCTTTTAGCTCTTCTGCTTGGCTCTTCAGGTAGTCTCCGGCTTCTCTATGCTGCAACTGCACGGATTCCTCGAAAGCCTCCATGTCTGGAGCTGTAATTGCATCCATCCCTCCCGGCCCGGAGAAGCTCTGTGAGGCCAATTGCCGCGCTGACGAGACGACTCTGAGCAAGTGAATGCTGGCCGAAAGGCCCGACGCTATCTCTCTGACGTGAGGAAGCACCGCTTCTGAAAGAGGGGAGCCGTCTAGGGGAACCAGAATACTTTTCATAACGCCCTCCAATTGGTCGTCGCCGCCTTATCCGTACACCTTTCCAACAGTATAAGTGTACCGGTCTACGGTTGGAAGCTTGGTTGTATAATGATACCAGCTACGTGGGAAGGGAGTTCTTGTGGAACCGTTGCTTCAGGTAGAGGCTGTCCAGGAGTTCTTGAGCAATGCCCTGATAGGGCGCCGCATAGATTATTACCAAAGCGTTGGTTCAACCATGGACGTAGCGCGCCAGGCGGTGGAGGAGGGTGCGGAGGAAGGGACGGTGGTCCTGGCAGAGGAGCAGACGGCTGGTAGGGGCCGCTTCGGCAGGAAATGGGTAACCACTCCCGGCCGGAATCTATCCTTCTCGGTAGTGCTCTATCCGGGCAAATGGGCTGTTTCACGTTTAAGCGTCGCGGCTGCAGTGGCAGTTGCAAGGGTGATTCGCCATATGTACGGGTTATCGCCTGGGATCAAATGGCCCAACGACGTACGCGTCAATGGCAAGAAGGTCTGCGGTATTCTCGTAGAGGCGGCGCTCCAAAACGAACAGGTGCGGTATGCCGTGCTGGGAATTGGCGTCAACGTCAACATGGATCCGTCGGATGAAGGCGGCGAGGGCTTGGGGGATACCACCTGCATATCCAAGGAGGTCGACCATGCCGTGCAGCGCGAGGAGGTGCTTCAGGCTGTCCTTCAAGAGCTGGGCTACATATACGCCAGCTTGCAGGAATGGGGGTCAGTGTGGCGTGAGTGGCGTGAAAGCATGGAGACGCTGGGTAAAGAGGTAAGGGTGTTATGGGGAGAACAGGTAGAGGAGGGAGTTGCCGAAGACGTAGACGGTGAGGGCAACCTGGTGCTGCGCCGCAAAGACGGTACCGTGGTGTCGCTGACGGCTGGGGAAGTGACCCTTCAGCTTTAAATAGCGATTTGGGGAAGAACGAACACCAGAGCGATCAATATCGCAAACACGATCCCTGAGGCTATGCCGATGCGGCGTATCTCAGGAAAGAAGTAGGTCTCTACGGGCTTGACCTGTATTCCCCTGCTCCTTGACCGGGGCACGCGAGGCTGAGCGATTGCGGGTGCTCCGGCCTCTGCTCTCGCCACGGCCCGTGGCTCTGCCACGGCCACCGCCGAGTCCGCGGCTGTTCTAGAGGATGGAGAGCCGCTCTCTGGCGAGGCGGTTGCAGGTATCCCCGAAGGGCCGTGCGAGCGCGTCCTCTTTGATCTGCCGCTCAGCTGCGCCTGGCGCGATGCAACTCTCTTCGATTTCTTCGGCATAGTTCAAATGCCCCCGTTGCTATCCGGACTTCCGGCTATCCGTAGTCCTAGCATAGCAAAATAATCTGCCAGCTATATCTTAACCCACCGCGGCCTTAATGATAAGGGCTGCGGCCTTTTCCTGGTCGACAATGCTGGTGTTGAGCATCATGTGGAAGTCGCTGGGATTATCCGCAGCAGCCTGAAAATACTTGCTGAAGTATTCCAACCTGGCTGCTTCAGTTTCGGTGATGAATCTCAGTGCATCTTCCTCAGGCATGTTTTCACGCTTCTTGATGACCTCAACACGGTAATCGATTGTGGAGATGATTCCCACGTGGAAAGCGTCTGGGCGATCCATGAGGATGTGATTGCTGGCCCGTCCTATTATCACTACGTTCCCCGTGTTTGCCAGGTCCAAAATCACGTCCCTGGTAGCCTCTAGGAAGTGCTCGTCCACCAGTTGATCGGAGGTGTTTATGGGCTCTGCCACCGCCTCCGGGTAGTCCTGGCCAAGCAAGACTCCAAGGCCCGGCCCAAAATAGGGGTCTCCTCCGGCTCCGGCAGTGGCGGAGCGTTCCATGATGCGTTCCAGGAAGCGCCCCAACCGTTCACCCAGACCGGGCTTCCGCTGCCATTTATCTTCGACGGCTTCCACGGTTGCGCCCAAGCGCATAGCCGATTCGGCCAGTATAAGCCGGTCTACGTAATCGTAGTCGAGCTGTTGTGCCACCTCTGCGCCTATTTCCCTGGCGGCGCTGCCCCTCTGTCCGTTTATGGTGATTACGCCCATGGCATCCCTCCGTTTTCCGCTTATGCACTATGGCGGTTCACTTCTTCAATTATGTCACATCAAGCCCTTGGATGAGCGCGGTCGTACTCCTCCATTATGCGTTCGCTTGTGATGTGAGTGTATATCTGTGTGGTGGCAATGCTGGCATGGCCCAGGAACTCCTGTACGTTGCGCAGTGAAGCTCCACCGGCCAGCAGGTGGGTAGCAAAGCTGTGGCGCAGGGTATGAGGAGTGATTGACTGGACTATGCCGGCGTTGACGGCATGGCTCTTGAGAATAAGCCAGAACCCCTGTCTTGTCAGCCTATCTCCGTGACGGTTTAGGAAAAGCGCCGGCTCATTGCGGTTGCCGGGGTCAAGGAATTCGGGGCGGCCGTTTGTGACGTAGTCCTGTACAACGTTCACCACCCTGTCATAGAGAGGCACTACACGCTCCTTGGACCCCTTGCCCATGCAGCGCAGGTACTGCTCGTCTACGTTCACGTCGCGCACGTTCAGATTGATCATTTCGCTGACGCGCAGGCCGCTGGCATAGAGCAGCTCTATCATTGCGCCGTCACGCAGACCCTCAGGTGAATCGGACTTGAACGGTTCCTCAAGAAGACGCTGTACGTCCTCTTCACTGAGCGGCTTGGGCAAACTTCTGCCGGTTCTGGGCGAAGACAGGTTCTCGGTAGGATCTTCTCTGAGCTCTCCCTCTTCCAAGAGGAAGTTGAAGAAAGACTTGACGGAAGCAATCTTCCTGGCAACGGTGGTGCTGGAGTAGCCGCGTTCGTGGAGACTAACCACGTAGTCGCTGAGAAGGCTGGGGCTGACTCTGGCCCACTCTGCCCCTCCGGCGTGATTACTACCCCCGGTAAACTCCAGCAACTGGCCCAGATCGTTCCGGTAGGCGGCGACGGTGTGCGGCGACGCTCCTTTCTCCACGGAAAGGTGGTCTATAAAAACTTGCAGAGTTTCATCCATGGTTGCCAACCTTAGAAACCGAGTGCTTTATTCTACCACATACCCTGGGACAGGCGAGCAAATGGGCAAATGGGGAGCTCGCGGTCTGATGCGGAGATGGGGCTGTTTTGGAGCGAATTGTTTCAGACGTTATGTCAAGTAGCAAGGCTAAAACGAACCAGAAATTTTTTGGGTGTGAGAAACAAATCTCCTTCGGCAAGCTGAGGACAGGCCCTTCGAGAGCAGACGGCTTGATGTCGTAACGGGTCCTAGCGGCGGATGTTATGGCGGATGTTGTTGATTTGCTCATTGACTTCCAGGGCGCGGGCGAGGGTGTTGATGGCTCGGAACAGCAGTTCCGGGGGAGAGTCGGGATTGGAGACGAGGCGCCGGATCTTGAGCCGGATCAGGGCTATCTCAACCCGTAGACCTTTGAGATGGACGGCGTCGGGAAGGGAGTCCTGATCTCTCTCCGTGAGGCGGGATGAGTAGAAGCCGTGGGTGCGGGCGTTCTGGTTGCCGACCGGCGCGCCACGCCGCCGTGTGTGTGGCTGATTGGTTTGTTGTGAGTCCATGAGGATAGGGTATCGGGTGAGGTGGGGTGTGGGGAAGGAGGAGGTGTCAGGGGTGGGGTATCCGCTCATATGGTTCGACAGGCTCACCACGAGCGGGTGGGGGCTGCTCAGGGTGAGCGGGGAGGCAGCGCTCCACCCCTGGATACCCGCCTGCGCGGGTACGACGG
>CAYVEN010000064.1:0-9838 GCA_964450505.1 uncultured Dehalococcoidia bacterium
GGGAAGGTGGCGGCGCTGTCCAAGGACATTCCAGGGGAAGAGTCCGATGAGACGGTGGAGGTGAATGGCAAGCTGGTAGTCCCTGGTCTAATAGACCTGCACGGCCACTTTGCGCACAAGATAACGCCCTTCCGTGCTGACCCCGACGCCGTCTGCCTCCCCGTGGGCGTCACCACGGCGGTGGATACGGGGAGCACGGGATGGATCAACTTCCCCGGCTTTAGGGCATACGTCATCGAGCGAGTGGATACCCGTCTCTACGCGTTTCTCCACCTGTCCTCGCTTGGCGTTTCCACCGTCCTCACACTGGGAATACCGGACACCGAGGACTTCCGCCTAGCCAGGGAGGAGGAGGCTGTGCAATGCATTGAAGCAAACCGCGACATCATCCTTGGCATCAAGGTTCGCCTTTCGCCCCATGGCACCACGGTGGCCAACGCCGTACCCTCAATGGAAATGGCCCGCCGCGTGGCGGACAGGACAAAGACCAAGTTTATGGTGCACGTCATGGACTCTCCGCTTCCCATGGCTGAAGTCGTTACGTACTTGAGACGGGGAGACATCCTAACCCACGCCCTTCACGGTGAGGAGCACAACATCATGGACGCGGGCGGGGAGGTCAGTCCGGAGATGCGACAGGCTAGGCGCGACGGGATTGTGTTCGATACAGGGTGCTTCATGCGGCACTTCTCGATACCGCTATGCCGCTCCGCCATCGAGCAGGGGTTCGAGCCCGACACCATCAGCACGGACATAGTGGGAGAGCGCCCTGGAACCGTCTGCTACAACCTGCTGGAAATAATGTCGATATTCCATGATCTGGGCATGGGGCTTGAAGAGATTGTCAGAGCCACGACCAGCGGTCCGGCCGCGGTCATCGGCAGGGAGGACCTGGGTCACCTGGGAGTGGGTGCCGTGGGAGATGCGGCGGTGCTGGACATCGAGCAGGGCAGCTTCTATTTCGAAGACCAGCTGGGCCATTCCATTGAAGCCGAGAAACGGCTTGCGCCCGTTCTAACCGTGAAGGACGGCAAGCGCTGGGTGGCTAGAGAGGGTTAACATCACTGAGGAGGCCCATGACCGTGCCCGAACCGATACACCCAGGCGAGCATCTGGCTGAAATCATGGATGAGTTGGGCATCACGCAATACCGTCTGGCAAAGACAACAGGCGTGCCCCCAATACGCATCCACAACATAGTTCACCGGCGCAGGTCCATTACGGCGGACACAGCGCTGCGAATCGGTAAGGCCCTGGGAATGACTCCCGACTTCTGGTTGAATCTCCAGCGAATGTACGACCTGGACGTGGCCCGCGCCAAGACCGACGTCAGCGCCATAGAACCGCTCGTCAAGGCATCCGCCTGAAAACAGGACTAGCCTGACCCCCTGCCCGTTCTATACTGCGAACTTTTCGCTGGGAGGTCCTCATGTAAAGCAGGGATCAGGTGACCCTCACCTAATTCCCCCACGCCTAGCGGACAACTGGACAGAAGATGATTCTTACGCGCTCATCTACGATTGGCCTAAACCTTGGGCGACGGCCCATCTGCCGGACGAGGCCGACGACCCGCCGTCGGGTGATTTGGATGATACAATGCACCTGGACACCGCGCTGACGGAGGGGCAGGCAACGGAACAGGAGGTGAAAGTATGACGGACTGGAGCAAGTGCCCAGGGGTAGAGAGCGTACCCGGCAGACTTAGCGGGGCCTGGGTGTTCACCAGGACCAGGGTGCCGGTTTCAGCCTTGTTCGGGAACCTGGCCGCCGGGGCCACCATAGAGGAGTTCCTCGACTGGTTTGAGGGAGTGGAGGAATGGCAAGTTAAGGCGGCGCTGGAGCACGTGGTGGAGAACCTGGATGCCAAGGTTGCCCATCTGAAGCATGAAAGTCCTGTTTGATCACAATGTCCCCAGACGCCTTCGCCAGTCTCTTCCGGAACACTCGATCGATACAACTCGGGAAAAGGGTTGGGCTGAGGTGAGCAACGGAAATCTCTTGGTTGAAGCTGAGGGAGATGGCTACGACATCCTGATAACTGCTGACCGGAATATGAGCTACCAGCAAAACATCGCTAGAAGGCAGGTGGGTGTTGTAGTCCTTCTCTCCAACAGGTGGCCAGACGTGCAATTGCGAGTAGAGGCCATCCGCAACGCCCTTGAGGAAGTACAGCCCGGGGAGGTGCGAGAAGTCCCTATACCGTTGAGAGGCGAGACATAGAGTGACAACCGACACCAGCGAGAAGAGACTGCTGCGGCTCATCCTGTAGCTATTCGCCTCTTCGGCGGCCTCCATCCGCTTGAAAACAGGACTAGCCTGGCACGCCCGGTGGGATTCGAACCCACGACCCCCGGTTCCGAAGACCGATGCTCTGTTCCGCTGAGCTACGGGCGCACACTGATTTAATCGTAGTCCTCGTTTGTTGCTCTGTCCACTGCTGGCAGACCGCTACCGTTGAAAAGGGGACTCCACTCCCAGCTTGCCAGCTATCTCCTCAAGCTGCGCCGCCAGGGCCTCGTCTATCTCCGCGCCGTTTTGGCGGTACTCCTGCTCACGGCGGTACTCGATTTCACCCGGTATCAGGATTTCGTCGAACCCCGGCCTCAGCTTGCTCGACTTGACCTCGCTAACAAAGGCGTCCATGCGCTGCTTGAACTCGTCTACCGGCATGAACCAGCCTATGTCCACGGCGATGAAGGTATGCGCCACGTCCTGCCTGGCCGGGTCTGAATAGAGCGACAGCCCAAATGCGCCCCCGCCGATCACGCCGGTCAGCACGTCCGTTATCATGGCCAGCCCGTATCCCTTGTGCTGGCCTATGCCCAGCAAAGCGCCCTGCATGGCCGCTGCGGGGTCGTCGGTCTCATGGCCGTCGGGGGTGAGCGCCCAGTCTGTCGGCATCTTCTTCCCTTCACGCACCAGCCATCGCATCATCCCCTTGCCGGCGGTGGTCAGGGCAATGTCAAGCACCAGCGGGAAATCTCCGCCCGTGGGCGCGGCGACGCTCCAGGGATTGGTCCCCACCACGCCGGTCGCTCCTCCCCAGGGAGCCATCTCAGGCCCCGCGTTTGTCATGGCTATGCCGATGCAATCGTGCTCTAGGGCGATACGCGCATGGACCGCCGACGAGCCGAAGTGAGTGCTGTTGCGCACTATCACGGTGCCTATGCCGCTGGACTTGGCCTTTTCCACGGCGAGTTCCATGGATTTCTGCCCTATCATGGAGCCAAGACCGTTGTGGCCGTCGACCAGGGCCAGCGCCGCCGATTCCTTCACGATTTCAAACGGCGCTTCCAGGTCGATTCCACCGCTGCCGATACGGTCGTAGTATTGCAGCAGCTTGCTCACTCCCTGCCCCTGGCCGGGGAGACAACGCAGGTGGCTCTGCATAATGCCGTTGCCGCAATAGCGGATCTGCTCCTCCGACATGCCGATGGCGCGCAGCATATCGTGGACGAACGCCTCCAGCCTTTGGACCGGAATCCGCACCTGTGTAATAGTCATCTGTCTTGCTCCTTACGACTCGATTGTTACTGAGTAGCCGCGAACTGCTCCAAGGACGGCGCGGGGGACTTGACTTCCAGGAACGTGGACTCTTCCAGCGCTTGAACGTTGTGCGGCACTCCTATGGGATGCCGGCACACGTCGCCGGGCTGCAGTATGAACGTCTCCTCACCGACGATTGCCTGTACCTTGCCGTCTATCACGTACAGCAGGGATTCGTGGTCGTGGAAGTGCATTGGAGAGCTGGCGCCCTCTGCATAGACCATCTGCATTATGGTCATCTCGTCTCCTTGGAGAAGCGGTTTGACCCTGGCGTTCCCGCTTACGGGCAGACCCTCCACGCTGGTAACCGTGCGGTACTCAACGTCCGAGTTTCTTGAGACAATCATGCTGGACCTCCTTGCACCGGGTCATGGAACTGCGCCCTAACTTATCACAAACACTCCCGAACCGTTGATCTTTCCCGCCTTGAGCAGCCGCAACGCCTCAGTGGTCTCCTGCAGGCTGAACCTCTGTATTTGCGTTTCAACGGGCGCTTGGGCTGCTATCTCCAGCAACTCCACGGCGTCCCGTCGCGTAGCGTTGGCCACGCTGCGCAGGATGCGCTCACCGTAAAGAAGCTCGTACGGCATTTCAGGGATGCGACTCATGGTGACCCCGGCCAGCGCCAGCGTTCCGCCCTTCTTGATGGAGCTCAGCGCCTGCGGGACAAGCTCACCGGCCGGAGCAAATATGATAGAGGCGTCGGTCTCTTCGGGCGGTTTATCCGCCGCCGTGCCCGCCCATTCCGCTCCCATTTCCAGCGCCATCTCCTGGTGCTCCGCGCTTCTGGTGAAGACGAACACGCGGCATTTCAAATGTCGCGCCAGTTGAAGCACTATGTGCGCTGAAGAACCAAATCCGTACAAGCCCAATGCTTGTCCGGGTTCGACTCCTGAGAGCTTCAGCGCCCTGTATCCGATGACACCTCCGCAAAGCAGCGGCGCGGCGTGCTCATCGGAGAAGCTCTCCGGAATGCGGTACACGAAATCAGCCGGAGCCGAGATGTACTCGGCATAGCCGCCATCGACGTCGTACCCGGTGAATCCGGCTCTGATGCAGAGGTTCTCTCGCCCCGACTTACAGAAGCTGCAAGCCCCGCACGTCCAATGCAGCCAAGCCACACCCACGCGATCGCCGGGCTTCACGCCGTTGACTCCTTGGCCTACTTGCTCCACCACGCCAATCGCCTGGTGACCAGGAATCACAGGCAGCTTGCGTTGGGGCAGGTCTCCTTCGATGATGTGCAAGTCGGTGCGGCAGAGACCGCATGCTTTGACCCTGATTAGGACGTCTCCGGGGCCCGCTTGAGGGACCTCGACGCCGGTTATATCCAGGGCAACGTCTTCAATAGGAGCGGCTTGGTTGACTACGACGGCTTTCACGGATTTGGGATCTCAGAGCAGTGATACGAAAGGAAATGAATGGGGTGAGCGGAGGGATTTGAACCCTCGATCTCCAGGGCCACAACCTGGCGCCTTAACCACTTGGCCACGCCCACCATGACTACAGGCCGCGGCAGTCTATGGCTCTTAGCGCTGCCCGGCGGCCAGTTCTACGTAACGATAGTAGCATCCACAGCAAACGAAATAAAGGTCTGCCGCGACACCGCTTGCTTGCTTCAAACCGCCTTCAAGTATAATCTACGCCGTGGATTTATCATCGAAGAATCGGCCTATTGTGAGGAGCATATTTGAGTAGCCGCGTATTTGTGACCGGTATCGGTATGGTCACACCCATCGGACTGGATGCCGCTGAGACCTGGCATAGCCTTGTCAACGGCGTATCCGGCGTCGACTATATCTCGTCGTTCGATGCGGAGGGCCTGAATACTCGCTTTGCCGCCGAGGCAACCGGCTTTGAACCCACCGATTTCCTGGATAAGAAGAGCGCCCGCCACATGGACAGGTTCGCTCAGTTTGCCGTGGTGGCCGCCCAGGAGGCGCTCTGGCAAGCGGACCTGGATCTGGCAAAGGAAGACCCCACGCGGGTCGCAGCCATCGTGGGCAGCGCCGTGGGAGGCTTGATCACCCTTTCTGAACAGTACCAGGTGCTCCAGGAGCGCGGCGCCAACAGGGTAAGCCCGTTCCTCATTCCCAAGATGCTGGCCGATATGGCCTCGGGACAGGTATCAATGAAGCTGGGCATCAAGGGGCTGAACTATTCACCGGTGTCGTCCTGCTCCAGTGGAGGCGAGGCCATAGGCCAAGCCTGGCACATGATCAGGCGAGGCGAGGTGGACATAGCCATTGCGGGCGGCGCGGAAGCGCCCATCTGCCCCATCTCCATTGCCGGGTTCAACGCTTGCCATGCCCTATCCAAGCGCAACCACGATCCCAGGGGCGCAAGCAGACCGTTCGATATCGACCGCGACGGCTTTGTCATGGGCGAAGGATCGGGCATCCTGGTGCTGCAAAGCGAAGACAGCGTGCGAAAACACGATTCGCACGTACTTGCCGAGCTTGTCGGCTACGGCGCTACTTCCGACGCATTTCACGTTACCCAACCCGAACCGGACGGCGACGGCGCGGTCAGGGCTATGCGCATGGCCCTTGAAGCCGCTGGCCTGGTTCCGGAAGAGATCGGTTATATCAACGCCCACGGCACGTCTACCCAACTGAACGACAAGGTTGAGTCCATTGCTACAAAGGCCGTGTTCAAAGGGCACGCCGAGCGGGTGGCCATCAGCTCCACCAAGTCGATGACCGGGCACCTTCTTGGAGCGGGCGCCGCCCTGGAATCGGCGATCAGCGTGGCGGTCTTGGGGAAGGGCATAATCCCTCCCACCATAAACCTGGACAACCCCGCTCCGGAGTGCGACTTGGACTACACACCCAACGTCTCCAGGCAGCTCAAGGTGGATGCCGTGATGAGCAACGCGCTGGGATTCGGCGGACACAACTCATCGCTCATCTTTCGTTCAGTGAATGGAAGCCTGGTCTGAATCCGATGCTGGCAGGGATGGCGTGAATCCGGCGCTAGGCGGCGCGACTGCTCCCCAGCGGATTGAATGGCGCGTTCAGCCTGTCGTCCCCCCTGAGATCGCCCGCCCCATGATCGATTCGGGGCTGACGCCAATCCTCTCTCAGCTTCTCTACAACAGGGGCTTCCATAGCCCGGATCAAGCCCTGGATTTCCTCTCCAAGGACGAGATCTGGCACGATGCCGCGCTGCTGCCCGGACTGGAGCAGGCGGTGGAACGACTGAAAGTGGCGGTACGGAACCAGGAGCGCGTTGCCATATTCGGTGATTTCGACGTGGACGGCATCACGGGCACCGCCATCATGGCCCGCGCCTTGACCTCGCTGGGCGTCGAGGTAATACCGTACATTCCCCACCGCGTCGACGAGGGTCACGGGCTGAACACGGACGCCGTCGGCTACCTGGCGGCCCAGGGCGCGACCCTGTTGGTCACGGTGGACACCGGCGTCACCGCCTTCGCAGAGGTGGCGGCGGCACAGGACATGGGCGTAGACGTAATCATAACCGACCATCATCTGGCCCCTCAGGGAGCGCCGGATGCTTGCGCCATTATCGACCCGCGCCTTCACGGCTCGACGTATCCGTTCCCGCACCTCACGGGTGCCGGGCTTGCTTACAAGCTAAGCGAAGCCCTGCTACAGTCGTTTGACACAGACGACCAGGTAGAACTGGGCACTCTGGTCTCCCTGGCCGCTCTTGGCACCGTGGCCGACGTTGCGCCGCTGTTGAATGAGAACCGTTCCATAGTTAGGCGCGGTCTGGAGGAGCTTGCCCGTTCCTCGTCGACCGGCCTACAGGCCATGTTCAGGACGGCGCGCATCGAAGACGTCTCTTTCGATGCCGAGACCATCGGATGGGTGCTGGCTCCCCGGCTCAACGCTGCGGGAAGGTTGGACCATGCCGACGCAAGCTACCGACTGCTGGTCACCAGCGACGTCGGGGAAGCGGAAAGCCTGGCCCTGCAGCTGGAACAGCAGAACCGCGACAGGCGGACCATGACTACGGAGGCGTACGAGAAGGCGCGGTCTCTGGTGGAGCCTGCACCGCTAATCATGGTGGGAGACGAATCGTTTTCACCAGGCATCATTGGGCTGGTTGCCAGCCGGCTTGCCGAGGAGTTTCACAGGCCTGCCGTTGTGCTCAGTTTGGGCCCGGACGTCAGCCGGGGAAGCTGTCGCAGCATCCCTGAGTTCGACATCGGTTCCGCATTGCATGAAGTGGCCCCGCGGGTGGAGGGTATTCTAAGGTTCGGAGGTCATCCCCAGGCGGCGGGCTTCACCGTCCGCACGTCGAGCTTGGACTCTCTACGGAGTCGGCTCACCTCCGTGGTGCAAGAAGCCCTGTCCGACCAGGTCTTGCAGCCGGGCTTGGACATAGACGTGGAGTTGCCGCTGAGCGATCTGCCGCGTGACATCTACCCCACGGTGCAAAAGCTGGCTCCGTTTGGCGCGGCCAACCCCAACCCGCTGTTCCTCAGCCGCAACGTGCAGCTGATGAGCAACCGCCGCATAGGCTCCAACGGAGACCATGCCCTGCTCAAGCTGAAGGAGAACGGCATAACCTGGGACGCCATTGCTTTTCGCAGTAGCTGCCTGTTGCCCAAAGACGTCGATAGAGTGGACGTGGTCTACGCCGTAGAGATAGACCGATGGGGATCTCGTCAAACCTTGCGGCTGAACGTCAAGGACGTGCGGCCCGCCGTTGCCGCTTAGGCCCTGGCCCCACGCCGCCGCGTACGGGCCTTGGAATCGGTCTTCGGCGCGCGGCGTATCAAGCGCGCCTTGTAGGCCAGCAGCGGCACCGTGATTGCCAGGACTATCAGCGCAATTATGTGGGCTTCTTGCAGCCCGGCAAACCACTCCTTGTCCAATCTGAGGAACTGAATGAAGAAACGCCCTATGGAGTAGAGCATCAGGTATAGAGCGAACAGCATTCCCGGAGGCGCCAGCCTCCCTCTCAGCTTCCAGAGCACCGCCAGCACTACCATATTCCAGATCATCTCGTAGGCAATCACCGGCTGGCTGGCGTTCAGCCCCCATCTTTCAAAGGAGGGGCTCAACGGATGACCGTACACAAAGCCCCACGGCAGGTCGGTGCGCACCGAGAGGTGCTCTCCGTTGATGATGTCTCCCACCCGGCCTATGGTCTGGGCAATGAGGAGCGCCGGTGCGGTTATGTCGGCTAGTGCGCCGGCGGAGAAATTCCTGAACCGGGCGTACATATCCCCTTTCAGGTAGCCCTGGGATATCCTCTCTCCCACCAGGCGCTTGAGCCACGGCGCTGTCTCCCCGGAGTAGACCCGGCCCAGGTACTTCCTCATCCAGATATAGCCGTAAGCGCCGACAAACCCGGTGAGTATGGCGCCGTACAGGGCAATTCCTCCCTGCCATACGGCGTACACCTGCCCTAGGTTCTGGCTATAGAAGTCCCAGCGGTCTATGACGTGGAAGATCCTGGCGCCCACTATCCCGGAGATAATGGCCCAGACCGCGGTGGCAAAGACGACATCTGTATCGATGCCGTCGCGCTTTGCCCACCTGGCCACAAGGGCCACGGCCACGGCCACGGCCACGAAGGTCAGGAATCCGTGCCAGCTTAGTATAAAGCCGCCGCTTTCAAAAATGTTGGGATTGACATCGATTCGGATAGCTAAGGGTTGTATGGCGTAGTTCAACATAACCCACCAATTGTATTACGGCTTAGCTTGGTGTCAAGGAACACGCCCCGCACCGACTGTAAACCCGCCTCCGGAGACCTTTGCACAACTGCCCATCTGCTCGTCCGTCACTCCCTCCGGTCATTCTGAGAAGCGCAGCAACGAAGAATCCCAAGCCATTGCCAGCACTGCCTCCCCTTCGTCGTACCCGCACCCACCCGTCGTTCCCGAGCAGTCGGGAACCAGGGGAGCGGGGAGTTTACCCTGAGCCTAGCCGAAGGGTCATACCCGTGACGACGGGCATCCAGGGGCGGAAACGGCCACCCGCTCGTGGTGATGGTATGAAAGAGTCACCTGATTCCTGCATGCTGTATGGGAAACGACCAACAGCAAAGGAGGGACCAAGTGACACTGTATATTGGACTGGATGTACACAAAAAGGGAAGTGTTTATTGTTGCCAGGACGAGAGCGGGAAGGTAATCAGGACGGGTCAGTTGTCACACAGGGTGGAAGCTGTCAGGGATCTGCTCGGTGGGCAGACAGCCGCCTGTGTGGTCTTGGAGGCGACAGGGAGTTGGCAGCACGTAGCAGCGATGCTGGAGTCGCAGGGAGCTCAGGTGGTGCTCTCCCACCCTCGGCGTACGCGAGCTATTGCA
>CAYVEN010000065.1:0-9766 GCA_964450505.1 uncultured Dehalococcoidia bacterium
TAACTTTGGTTATTGATCGCACAATTGGAACAAAGGTTCATACGCTATATGCTATCAGCAAACGAACTGACCCAGGGAACGTGATATCTGATCTTCAAGCTCGTGAAGAGACACCAAATGCAGAAAATATTGGATTTGTGAACCTCTTGAAAGAGGATGAGTACAGAGGGGACGAAGAAATTCGGAAAGTTATCAAGACATGGGCGTCAGAACGTAAAATTCAGTTCGTTGCTTGGACAAACCTTAAGACAACTTTGACTTACACTGACAACTTCATTGAATCAGCAATCGAACACCTGAAATCGCTTGATGTTAGAGGAATTCGTGAGGCGATACGATATATTGTTAATGCACCACCTCAAATTGACACTTGTCTCCGTCAGGCACTCAGAAACGATCCGTGGTTCAACGAACAGAGAACTCTGTACAGAATATAATCGGAAGATTGCTCACGTTTTCTTAATCCCCTAAACCTTCCCCTGTTCCTCTGCCAGCGTTTTCAGGGCGTTGGCCGCGCCGTTGGTCACCATGAGGATATCGCTGCCTATCTGGCTGAGCTTGAACCCCTGGGCAAAGAGCCTAGCCGCGTCGGCGGGACCCACGCCGTGGTGGCAGGGAACCATGCCGGTGGCGTTTGCCACGTCCAGAACGCGCTGGCAGGCCGCTAGATGGTCGGGGTGCTTGAAGGCGTCTGGCCCGGGCGACAGTCCCATGGTAACGGCCAGGTCGGACGGCCCGATGTAGAAGCCGTCTATGCCCGGCGCTTTGGCTATCTCCTCCAGGTTCTCTATGGCCTGCAGCGTCTCTATCATGACCAGGACAATGATCTCATCGTTGGCGTGTTCCGCGTAGTCCGCGCCTGCGTAGAAGCGGGCGCGGTTGGCGCCGAAGCTCCTGTCGCCGATGGGCGGATAGCGAGAGGCGCGTCCCGCGGCAACCGCGTCTTCGTAGGTGTTTACCAGCGGCACTATGACCCCGTATGCCCCGGCGTCAAGAACAAACTGTATGACCTGGGGGTCGTTCCAGGGCAGGCGCACCATGGGAACAGTGTCGGTGGTGGAGATGGCCTGCAGGCAGGCAACGGCCTTGTCCGTGGTGACGGCCATACCGTGCTGCATGTCTATGATTACGGCATCGTAGCCGGCGTGGGCCATGGCCTCGGCCAGGTAGGTGTTGCCCGTGGACAACCATCCCGCCGCTGCGGGTTTGCCCTCTCTCCACATTGCCTTTATCTTGTTGGGACGCATAGTAGACTCCTTTGGTTGGTTATTCCGGCTTCAGCTCTTGGCGGGATTCGGCCTGCTGCTCAAGCCCGGTCCAGTCGTAGAGCATGGGGATCAGGTCAACGTTGGCCCATATGGCGGCCTGGTCTGCATAGTGCGGGCTTCCCGGGTGGCCGGACGAGCCAAGGGGCACTATCCATCGGGAGTTGTCCCAGTCGCTCAGGTCAAAGACGTACCTTGCTACGGACATGCCCATGACTGTGAACGGCTCCGCCATGGCATAGGAAGCGGCGAGGGGAGTATCGGCGTCGCCGTCCATGGGAAAGGACGGTGGATCGAGCACACGGGCGGACTCTGGGAACAGCGCCGATAGCGGATGACGAGGCCTGGTGCGATGCAGCTTGCTCCAACGCCACCCCTCCACGTCCGGCCCCAGCTTCTCCTCCAACTGCTTCGCGGCCTGAGCAAGCGCCGTGCTCATGAGCGACTGCCAGTCAGCGCCGGGCGGGAGGAGGGTGCGGTCGTCCTCTTCAATCATGGTGTGGAACCTGGACTTGAGGCGTCCAATGTGCGCCGGGCCGCCTCTGCCCAGGGCGTCGAAGGCATCTCCGGCCAGCGAGCCAAGGTAGGGCTCCAAGACCAGCTTGACTAGACTATCGCGAAAGGCGTTGTAGATGGTGGGGGCTGCGCCGTCCTGGTGCGCCACGCCGTCCCATCCGATCAGTATGTCCCTGGCCTGGGATGACAACTCATCCTGGGTGGGAACGTCCACCAGCAGCTTGGCGAAGGCCTGCCCGGGAATAGAGGTCTTTTCCGTGTGAACGGAGGCCATGTCATCCACTGTGGCGTTTTCTATCAGGTGCAGCCTGTCGTGTATCCGGCTGGCCCTGAAGCCGGGAGCGAAGTCCAGGGCGATGTAGTGAGGATAGGAGTCGTCGATTACCTTGTTGTTGGCGGTGACGATGTAGCCCTGCTCAGGATTTGTGAGATGCGGCATCTCGTCGAAGGGGACTGTGCCAGTCCATTCGTGCTCTCCCGTCCAGCCAGGCACGGGCAGCCAGGCGTTGGCGCGTGACCTCACGGGTAGCTGGCCGCGGGTGCGGTACCCTATGTTGCCGTGCACGTCCGCGAATAGGAAGTTGTTGCAAGGGTCTACCCAGGGGCGCACGGCCTCCTGTAACTCGTCTACGGACTTGGAGGTGAGCATACCGAGCAGAGCATCGGCGGCGTTGTTGGGCCCCGCGGTGGCGCTATAGGCAAAGGAGATTGCGTTGCCTTGGGACGGGTCGCCGGCTATGACGGGTCCGTGGTGCGTAACCGTTACCTTGATTTCAACAGGGTCGGCGTCGCGAACCTGGATGGTCTCTCTGTGTACTTCGGCGTCCAGCCAGCGGCCTTGGAACTCGTACTTGGTTGGACTGCCATCTTTGAACCGCTCGACGAAGAGGTCCTGGTAATCGGCGCCGGTGTGGGTAACGCACCAGGCAACGTGCCGGTTATGGCCAAAGTGGGGGAAGCCGGGCACTCCGGGAAAGGAGAGGCCAATGACGTCGAAGTCCGGGCAGGATATGTGGTTCTGGTAGTAGACGTTGGGCGTGTCCAGGGCGCGATGAGGGTCGCCTGCTAGCAGAGGCTTTCCGGACGCCGTCCTGCTACCTCCCAAGACCCAGTTGTTGCTGCCTGCGTCGTGTTCTTCAATCCACTGGGCGGTGTCCGCGCCCTTGCTCAGCTCCTCCAGCACGTTTGACTGGTCTCCCAGGTATTCGGCGCCGGGAGGTAGGATCAGAAGCTGTCCTTTCTGATAGCCGGGCAGGAGGGCGGCTGCTTTCTCAGGCCCCAGATGGTTGACCAGCTTGGCGCGCCATGTCTTGGATTCAAAGGTGCCCATAAATATGTGGCGTAGTTTGAGGACGGCCAGCGAGTCCCAAGGCTGCCACGGTTCCGGAGCGGCTCCTACAAGGGCGTATTCTACGGGCAGGGCGGCAGTGGTTGAAATGAAGGCGTTCACACCCGAGGAGTAGGCATCCAACATGCTGCGGCTAGATTGATCGATTGCGTTGTAGTCCGCCTGAGCGCTTTCTCCAAGCCGGAAGCGGCGCATCATCAGGTCTTGTTCCAAGCCCGGCGGCCCGGCGAACTCGGCCCAGCGACCATAAGCCCTGTGTTTGTCCAAGTCCACATGCCAAAGCCTGTCCTGGGCGGTCACAAAGCCCTGGGCAAAGAAGGCGTCCCAGCTTGATGCCGCCTTGACATGGGGGATGCCGAAGCTGTCGCGGATGATTGCGGCGTCTGAGTGCATTCCCGGCAGAGCCAGAGGCGACGACGTGTCAGGAAGAGCGGAAGTCAAGACATCACTTGTCAAGGATATTGTAGCCATTAGCCTCCCCCAGGGTTTCTCAAAGGTGTATTCTATTAGTAGGCTGCCGTGCCATTGACCCAAAGTCCGCTGCGACCATAGGATAACTCAGCGGGGTGTAGCTCAGTTTGGCAGAGCGCTGCGTTTGGGACGCAGAGGCCCCCGGTTCAAGTCCGGGCACCCCGACCATAACTGGCTACGATTCGATCAGTGCGTCCTGCGATTCCTGACCTCCGGCCCGGCGACGGTGTCCGATTTTTCCATGTGTCATGACCATGAGCGCAAGAACCACAATGCCCAAGACCATAGTATTATCAACCGGCGTGAAGGGAGCTTGTACCAACAAGAATCCGTAGCCTGCTATACCACCCCACACAGAGGCATGTCTGCCGGCGAGGGTGGCAATACCCGCCACCGCGCCGCCGGTTACAACGGCGAGCAATCCGTACACAGGCATTACGGCTATCGTGATGCCTACCAGAGTGGACAGTCCGTCGCCGCCGCGGAACTTTGTTAAGAATGGCTTCCAATGTCCGACAAGGGTGGCAAGTGCCGGGATCAGTATAGCTTCTCCACTTATGCCTAGCCATGAAGCTAGAACAATGGCCAGTATGCCTTTGAAAGCGTCTCCAGTAAAAACTATCCAGCCTTCAATGTAGCCAACGTTCCGCAAGACGTTGGCTGCGCCAGCCAATCCTGTCCCCGTGGAGAAGATATCGACCCCACGGATGCGGCTGATCAGTGCGGCTAGCGGTATAGAGCCAATGAGATAAGCTGCCAGTATCGATAGCGTCAGTTCAGGAAAAACTGATGCACTAAACATGTCTAGGAGTGTACCTCCTCTAACGTTCCTAGTCTACATAGGAACTATTAACCAGGAATTCTAGCAGACGCCGTTCAAGTCGTCTTTAGTATCTGTCGCAAAACGTACTGCAAAACACCTCCATGCCGGTAGTACTCAACCTCAATTGGCGTATCTATGCGGACTATTGCCTTGAAGCTGACTTCGCTACCGTCATCTCGTCTAGCAGACACGTCTATAACCTTACCTGGAGCCAAGCCGTTGGCTATACCGGAAACGTCAAAGGTCTCGAATCCGGAAAGCCCCAGTGAATCACGGTCTTCGCCATCCAGAAATTGCAGGGGCAAGACCCCCATGCCAATGAGGTTGCTACGATGTATGCGCTCGTAGCTCTCCGCAATAACGGCTTTCACTCCCATGAGATAGGGACCCTTGGCCGCCCAGTCCCGGGAACTGCCGGAGCCGTATTCTTTCCCGGCTAGGACCAGCAACGGCACGCCGTCCTCTAAATAGCGGACTGAAGCATCGAAAATGGTCATTTGCTCCTTCTCAGGGAGGTGCACCGTCCAGCCTCCCTCCGTGTCCGGGGCCATGGAGTTGCGCAGCCTTACGTTGGCGAAGGTGCCTCTGATCAATACTTCGTGGTTGCCGCGACGGGCGCCGTAAGTATTGAAGTCTCGCTGGGGTACTTCATGCGCCAAGAGGTACTCCCCGGCGGGGGTTTGCGATGAAATAGAGCCCGCTGGAGATATGTGGTCTGTGGTTATGGAATCACCCAAGACCGCCAGTACCCGCGCTTCGGAGATGTCTTGCAGCGGCTCAGGCTCGACAGGCAAATCGTGGAATATGGGCAGCTCCTGGACGTACGTGGAGTCTGTGTCCCATGCGTACAGCTCCCCTTCAGGAACCGGCAGGCTTGCCCATTGCTCGTCTCCTTGCATCGCCCTGCTGTACTCTTCATGGTAGGTTTCCGGATTCAAGCAGCTATTGACGGTTTGCCTGATCTCTTCCTGGGTAGGCCATATGTCTCTGAGGTAGACGTCCCTTCCATCAGATCCCTTGCCCAGCGGTTCGCTGGTGAGGTCGATATCTACAGTACCGGCAATGGCAAAGGCCACTACCAGCATGGGCGAGGCTAGGAAGTTGGCTTTAACCTGGGGGTGGACGCGCGCTTCAAAATTGCGATTTCCACTGAGAACGGCAGCCGAGATGATGTTGTGCTCAGATACCGCCTGTGCAACAGGCTCCGGCAGTGGCCCGCTGTTCCCTATACAGGTGGTGCAACCGTAACCTACCGTGTAAAAGCCAAGATTCTCCAGATAGGAGGTCAACCCTGCGGCGTTCAGGTAGTCGGTGACGACCTTGGAACCGGGCGCCATGCTTGTCTTCACCCATGGCTTGGCCATTAAGCCATTCTCGGAAGCTCGTTTTGCGAGTAGCCCGGCGCCTACCATCACCGAGGGATTGGACGTGTTGGTGCAACTGGTTATGGCTGAAATAACCACTGCGCCGTGGTCCAGCATGACATCTTCACCGCTTTCCAAGGTGACTTTGAAGCCTTCGGGTTCTGCTACGGCAGTGGCTGTCGTAGCAGTTTGAGAGGCTTCCGCTGCAGCTGGACTTGGCTTGCCGTAGACCTCACCAAGGGCAACGCCAAAAGAGCGCTTCATGTCTCCAAGAGGTACTCGGTCTTGAGGACGGCGCGGCCCGGCAAGGCTGGACTCGATATCGCCAAGGTCAAGGGCCAAAGTATCTGTGAACTCGGGTTCAGGGCTGTCATCGGTACGGAACAACCCCTGAGCCTGGTGATATTCCTTGACCATCTCCACTCTGGCCGGGTCACGACCGGTGCCGGCAAGATAGATTAGGGTCTCTTGGTCTACGGGGAAAATGGCGGCAGTGGCGCCAAACTCCGGCGACATGTTGGATATAGTGGCACGGTCGGGCAGGGGAAGCTTGGATAAACCCTTACCGTAAAACTCAACTATCTTTCCCACAACGCCTTTCTTCCGCAGCATCTCGGTTACGGTGAGGACAAGGTCCGTGGCGGTGACTCCTTCACTGAGCTCCCCGGTTAGCTTGAAGCCAATGACCTCCGGGAGCAGCATGTAGTAGGGCTGTCCCACCATCACGGCTTCGGCCTCTATGCCGCCGACTCCCCAGCCTAATACACCCAGGCCGTTCACCATGGTCGTATGCGAATCGGTGCCTACCAAGGTATCGGGGAAGGCTAAGGTACCGTCTTGGGTCTCTTTGGTGGAGACCACATCAGCCAGATATTCCAGGTTGACTTGGTGAACGATGCCTATACCCGGAGGCAAGACCCGCGTGTTTTGAAAGGCCTGCTGGGCCCATCTAAGCAGAGCATACCTCTCCTGGTTCCTTTCGAATTCCCGCTTCAAGTTAAGCCCGAATGCATCACGGCTGCCAAAGTAGTCGACCTGTACCGAGTGGTCTATGACCAGGTCCACAGGGACAAGAGGATTTATACGGCTAGGGTCTCCGCCCATGCGCTGCACCGCCGACCTCATACTGGCTAGGTCCACAAAAACCGGGACGCCGGTGAAGTCCTGCAGTAGCACCCTGGAGGGCATGAAGGGCACCTCCTTTGGAGGTAGGCTATCCGGGTTCCACTCTGTAATTGTGAGGACATCCTTGTCCGTGATGATCTCACCGTCCACATTCCGGAGAACGTTTTCAAGAAGAATGCGGATGGACACCGGCAGACGTTCCAGAGCTACGTTATGTTTGGCCTGTAAAGCGTCTAACCGGTAGTAAGAAATCTCGCCCCAAGTTGTATTCAGGGTATCGCGTGCTTCAAACGGGTCCTGGTTGACCATAGTGCTCCCTCCCAGGAGAAACGGCTGGTGCTATCGTAAGGGTTGTATATCAGTCCTGCAACCCGTACCGTTATTGCAAGCAGATATGAATTACGGAATACATCCTGGGGAACTGCTGTTAAAGAGGCCCGGTTATGGGTGGGCAATTGTGGCCATCATATTTGCCTCAATGGCCGTGGCCATAGGAACGGGACAGTACGCATTTGGCGTATTTGTAGAACCATTGGAGCAGCAGTTTGCCTGGTCCAGAACCCAGATCAACGCCTCATTATCGTTCTTTGCCATAGGCAGTCTGACCGCTCCCTTGGTGGGAAGGATCATGGATAAAGTTGGAGCAAGGCCAGTCATGGCGGCCTCCCTTGTTCTATTTGGTGGCAGCTATTTGTTGAGGCCGTTCATGAGCGAGCTTTGGCACTGGTACGCTTTGAGCATCATGCAATTCGCCGGTATGCCAGGCGCCGCGATGCTGCCGGCTGGAAAGCTGATTAGCGCGTGGTTCCCCAGAACGAGGGGAAGGATGCTGGGGATTGCCATGATGGGTGCCAACTTCGGCGGCGTTGTGATGCCGGTGTTCGCTGGTGTTCTTGTATCAAACGCAGGCTGGCAAGGCGGCTACAGCACGTTTGGAGTGATGTGCGTCATCGCTGCTCTGGCGGCTTTACTCTTCGTGCGCGACCAGCCTACGCAGCAAGCCGAGCTAGGCGCTGTCCGGATGGGCCTGAGCCAGGCGGCCGCTGTCCAGGGAACAACCGCCAGCGGTGCACTGAGGAGTAGATCATTCTACGCTGTGGTCCTGGGGGTAATGGCGGCCAGCTTTACCTACCAGGCCGTGCTGACCCAGATCATTCCTCACTTGCAGAATGAAGGCATGACTCTGAGGAATGCGACACTCTTCCTGGGATTAGCTGCCGTATTTGGCATGGCCGGCAAAATAGTATTCGGCCTTATGACCGAGCGTTTCCCGTCTCGCTATGTGCTGATTGGCGGTCTTCTGGCGCAAAGCCTGGGACTGGTTATATTAATCAGCCTGCCCAGCACAGTCTTGGTCTGGATGGCGGCACCGGTGTATGGCATGGCATTGGGGGGCACCGGCGTGGTCTTTGCCATGCTGGCCCAGGAAACCTTTGGTTTGAAGTACTTTGGGACCATATTTGGACTCATCAATATGGCGACGGCAGGGTCTGCGTTCTTGGGCCCCATAATGGTGGGAGCAATCTTTGATGCAACCGGAAGCTACAGCCCGGCGTTTGCATCCGTGATAGGCATATTCGCATTGGGCACGCTGGCTCTTCACTGGGCGAGGCCGGTGACATCAGTTGTATACGAGGATGTCCGACCGGCGGACAAAGAATCAGCCGTCTCCGTTTCAGATGATGGGTAACCCGGAGCGAGCCACCTATGTTTGACTGGGGAAGTAGGACATACGTGATGGGTGTCATTAATATGTCGCCTGAGTCCTTCTCAGGTGACGGCCTTCGCGATATAGAGAAAGCAGTAGAGCAGGGCTTGAGGTTTGTTGAAGAGGGGGCGGATATCCTTGATGTTGGCGGCGAATCCACAAGGCCGCTGATTTCGGCAAGCGTGGAGAGCGGCGTTTCGGGTGGAAGGCGAGGCAAGGCGTCCCAGGCGGTCAGCGTGGATGAGGAGTTGAGACGCGTCATCCCGGTCATACAGAGGCTGTCCGCGGAAGTAGACGTTCCTATAAGTGTGGACACGTACAAATCGGGGGTTGCGAAACACGCTTTGGAAGCGGGAGCGACAATCATAAACGACGTGTGGGGTCTGAAGGCGGACGCGGGCCTGGCGGAAGTAGCAAAGAGTTATAACGTGCCCATTATTCTGATGCACAATCAGCAGGAGACTCACTACAAGGAGTTGCTCTCAGAGATCAAGCTGAGCCTTCAAAGAAGCGTGAAGACGGCTGTTGACGCCGGAGTAGCCAGGCACAACATCTGGGTTGACCCGGGTTTTGGCTTTGGCAAGACCCCAGAGCACAACATAGAGGTACTGCGGCGCTTAAACGAGATCAAGGCGCTCGGTTTCCCGGTACTGGTGGGCACCTCACGCAAGTCTACGATAGGAGCGGTCCTGGGATTGCCAGTGGGAGAGCGGCTTGAAGGCACCGCGGCAACCGTAGCCCTGGCTATAGCAAACGGTGCGGACTTGAACAGGGTTCACGATGTCAAGGCTATGTCCCGCGTTGCTCGCATGGCCGATGCCGTAGTTAGGGGTTGGAGACTAGAGTAGTGGCAGCGGGATTTGTTGAAACCTACCTGGGATTTGGCAGCAATCTGGGTGACAGAGAGGAGAACATCCGGCGTGCCGTTGAACGGCTCTCCGAGTCGGTGTGCGGCATTCAAACCTCATCACTCTATGAAACGGAGCCTTGGGGCTACTTAGATCAGCCAAAGTTTCTCAACATGGTTTGCAGGTGTCTGACAAGGCTGGAGCCGGAGGAACTTCTATCCGTGTGCAAAGGGTTGGAGACATTGGCGGGCAGGGAACCGTCGTTCAAGTACGGGCCGAGGGTGCTGGACGTGGATAT
>CAYVEN010000066.1:0-9657 GCA_964450505.1 uncultured Dehalococcoidia bacterium
CCCAATGATATGCTCAACCCAGGGAATGTCCAGACCCGCGGGTTCGGACACGCTGGCATACGGACATGCGCCCCTTCGTCGTTACGAGCCCTTCGGCTGTGCTCAGGATAAACTCCGCGAAGCATTACTACATAAGGAAGTATCTCCTACAGAATGGCGAGAGGTATCACCTGACGGATCTGGCAAAGGGTGGGATGGACATTAAGGAGGCCAAAAGAACCGCTACCGTAAGATATGAACGATGGTATCCGCTTCTCGAGAAAGAGATTCACTTGTTGACCAAGCCGGGCAAGACTAAGTTGATTGCCATTAGCAGGAAGGTAGCGGTCCATCTTAGGCGAAAGCTTGCAGGAAAGCGCCACGTACATAGGGTACTCCACTATAGTCGCACCGTAAGGGAAGTTCATATAGACAAGAATATTGAGCCTTGGCGTGAGCAGTTCCATGAGTTCAGCAAATCGGTCGATGAGGACGCCTTTAAGAGGGATTTTGAGGAATCAATCAAAGCTGTGCTCCACGATGCTTGCATGGACTCCTATATAGACCGTCGGCCGGAAGGCGGCAAGCCAATCAACTTAAATGACTCAAGAAGTAGGAAGCTGATGTTCTACTACAAGAACAAGTTTAGCGAAATAGGGAAGGATTAGGATTGAGAAGCTAGTATCGGTTCAGCTTTGTCGGCCACAGGTTTTGTGATAAGCTCCCAGACAAACGACAGCTTTTGCTATTCAACTCTACTTTGGAGGTCAAAACGTGGCTGATTACCAACCGAACACGGTGCTTTCCACCAAGGAATACAACGTTGTAGGCACCAGGCCGGAGCGTCACGACGCCCTGGAAAAGGTGACCGGGTCCGCCAAATACGGCGCGGACGTGCACCTGCCGGCCATGCTCTACGGGCGGGTCGTGCGCAGCCCTCACGCTCACGCCAGGATCAAGTCCATCGACGCGAGCAAGGCGCTTGCACTGCCCGGTGTCAAGGCAGTGGTGACCGGCGCAGACTTCCCCCGCCTCTCCACAAGGCTCATCGACGTGGGAGAGGGCGCGCTAAGCAACCGCGCCTTCATGAGCGAGAACTGCATAGCCAGGGACAAGGTGTTGTACAAAGGCCACGCCCTGGCCGCGGTGGCCGCCACCAGCCAGGACATCGCCGACCAAGCCCTCGATCTGATCGAAGTGGACTACGAGGTGCTCCCACCCGTCCTGGATGGTCGCGATGCTATGAAGCCCAACGCTCCCATTCTCCACGAACGCCTGACCACCAAGGGAGGCCCCGGCGCGGCGGGCACCCTCAGCGATGACGAAGAGGGCGAACCAACCAACGTGGCCGCCCACTACGAATACTCCACCGGCGACTTGGAGAAAGGGTTCGCCGAAGCCTACCTTGTGGTGGAAGAGGAAACTCACACCATGGCGGTGCACCAGGGATACATAGAGCCTCATTCCGCCACCGCGGAGTGGCTGCCCAACGGCGAAATCACCATCTGGTGCAGCAGCCAGGGCCAGTTCCAGATCAGGGAGCAGAGCGCCCTCGTGCTGGACGTCCCCGTCTCCAAGATAAAGGTCATCCAGATGGAGATTGGCGGCGGTTTCGGCGGCAAGCTCGGCGTCTACCTGGAGCCTCTGGCCGCTCTGCTCTCCAAGAGATCCGGCGTTCCCGTAAAGATGACCATGTCCCGCACAGAGGTCTTCGAGGCCACCGGGCCGACTTCCGGCACCCACGTCAAGGTCAAGATGGGCGTCACCAAGGACGGCCTCATCACCGCCGCCGACGCCACCCTGGTCTACGAGGCCGGAGCTTACCCCGGCTCCCCGTTGAGCCCCGGATGCCAGTGCATACTGGCGCCCTACAATATCCCCAACGCCCACATCGAAGGGTTCGACGTAGTGATCAACGCGCCCAAGGTGCAGGCCTACCGCGCGCCGGGCGCTCCTCCCGCGGAGCTGGCGGCGGAAGTAGTGGTGGATGAGATATGCAGGAAGCTGGACATGGACCCCATAGAGTTCCGCCGCATCAACGGCGCAAAAGAGGGAACAAGGCGCGTTACCGGCCCCCTATTCCCCAGGATAGGCTTCATGGAGGTGCTCCAAGCCGCCAGTGACCACGACCACTACAACACACCCTTGGAGGGCCCCAACCGTGGCCGCGGCGTGGCCGTGGGCTTCTGGAGCAACGGCACCGGCCCGGCCAGCGCCATGGCCAGTGTCAACCCGGACGGCACCATCAGCCTGGTGGAGGGTTCTCCCGACATCGGAGGCACCCGCACCGTGGCCGCCATGCACGTCGCCGAGGTGCTGGGCATCCCCCCCTCGGACATCAAGCCGCAGGTCGGAGACACCGACTCCGTGGGATACACCTCCTCCACCGGCGGCAGTAGCGTGGCGTTCAAAACGGGCTGGGCCTGCTACGAGGCCGCTCAGGACGTGAAACGCCAACTGATCCGGCGCGCCGCCACGCTCTGGGAGGTTGACGAAGACGACGTAGAGTACAAGGATGCCACTCTCTACCACAAGTCGGATACCGCGCTCAGCATCAGCTTGAAAGAGATGGCGGCTCAGCTCAACTCCACCGGCGGTCCCATCGTGGGCAGCGCCAGCCTCAACCCCAGGGGCGCTGGCGGCGCTTTCGCCGCTCACATTGTGGACGTAGAGGTGGACCCGGACACGGGCAAGGTGACCGTTCTCCGCTACACCGCCGTCCAGGACGCCGGCAAGGCTATCCACCCCACCTACGTGGAGGGCCAGATTCAAGGCGGCGTCGCTCAGGGCGTCGGCTGGGCGTTGAACGAAGCCTACTACTTCACCGGCGACGGCCACATGATGAACCCCACCTACCTGGACTACCGCATGCCCACGTCGCTTGACCTCCCCATGATCGATACGGTGATCGTAGAGGTGCCCAATGAAGGCCACCCCTACGGCGCGCGCGGCGTCGGCGAGGTGCCTATAGTGCCGCCCCTGGCCGCAATGGCCAACGCCATATGCGCCGCCACCGGCCATCGCATCAACGAGCTGCCCATGTCGCCGGACAGGGTGCTGGCCGCCGTGAAGAACGGCGGAAACGGCCGTTCATAAGGCCATGCCGGAGGTCTGGATACCTACGCTCATGCGCAACCTCTCAGCGGGCCGGGACAGGGTAGAGGTGGAGGGCGCCAACGTGCGGCAGGTCATCGAAAATCTGGACAGACAGTTCCCCGGCATGAAGGAGAGGCTGATCGAGGACGGACGCCTCATGCCAGGCATATCCGTCATCGTGGACGGCCAGCAGAGTCAGCTTGGCCTGTTGGAGCGGCTGGAAGAGGCCAGCGAAGTGCACTTCCTACCCGCCATTGGAGGCGGCCTCTGACACGGCAAGCAGAACAATTCGACGATACAGAGGAGGCGCTTCCCAGGGAGTGCCTCTTTCTTTGAGAGCTTTTTTCTAGAGGAGGTCGCCTTGATACGCAGCTTAAACGGAAAGACACCCAGGGTACATCCAACCGCTTTCGTTAGCGAGTTCGCCTATGTCGTCGGCGACGTGGAGATCGGCGAAAACTCCAGCATCTGGCCCGGAACCGTGGTCCGCGGCGACGGCGGCACAATCACCATCGGCAAGAACACCAACGTCCAGGACAACAGCGTGGTCCACTCCGGCTCCATAGGCGACGGCGTGACCATCGGCCACAACGTCACCTGGCACGGCACAAGCCTCGGCGACAACTGCCTGGTGGGCAACGGCGCTACGGTTAACAGCCGCGTCGAGGTCGGGGAGCTTTCCATCATCGCCGCCGGCGCCGTAGTCCTGCCCAATGAAAAGGTGCCGCCGCGCAGCTTCATGGCGGGCGTCCCCGCCGCGCTTCAGATGCAGATCCTGGACCGGCACGAGCAGATGATAAGGGGCAACGCCCTTGGCCTGGTAAGGCAAGCCCAACTGTACAAGGCGGAAGGGCTGGAATAAATACCTGAATCGTTCCATAGTTACTGATTCGTGGGTCTGCTGCTGCCCTACCGCAAGTTCTTTCCATAGGTGGGGCTAGATAATCAGAAGCATGCGTACCCGCGTAGCTAAACCCGTTGCAGAGAAGTCGTCTGCATTCGTAACCACCTCTATAGATACGCTATCATCTCCCTAATAATGTTCTCCGCTTGGTTTGAAGGCCTTTTCCTCAATGCCTTAGCCCTTCTGTTGGCTGTAGGCCTAGACCGCCTTTTGCCAGAGCCTCCAACCAAAGTGCACCCTGTGGTCTGGATGGGACGTGCCATTGCCACTATGGAGCGTGCCGCCCCCCAGCAGCGTGCCGCCGCATTCCTATTCGGCTTGGTAGGTGTGGTCGTCGTTGTGGGAGTCTCAACCGCCCTAGCTTGGTTCGCAATGGCTACCCTAGCATCAGTACATCCGCTGGCCTACGTAGCGGGCAGTGCTATAGTGCTCAGAACCACCTTTACCGTCAGAGGACTGTCATCGACAGCGAAGCTGACGCTACAGGCCCTCAGGGAGGGCCGACTGGAAGCCGCGCGGGCAAGCCTACGGAGCCTTGTCAGTCGAGACCCCACCACCCTGACCGCACCACTTGTGGCCGCCTCAGTCATAGAGTCCGTGGCCGAGAACACAACGGATAGCTACGTTGGACCGTGGCTGGCGTTCGCGGCGTTTGGCGTGCCGGGAGCAGTGGCCTACAGGGCAATAAACACGCTGGACAGTACGTGGGGATATCGAGGCAGCTATGAATATCTCGGCAAGGTTGCAGCTCACCTAGACGACGCCGTAAACTTGATCCCTGCACGGTTGAGCGCACTGATGCTACTGGTGAGCGGGGCATTGGATCGCCTGTCGGTTCGCCGTGCCTGGTCGACCATGTTGAGAGACCATAGGCACACTGCGAGTCCCAATGCAGGATTGACCATGAGTGCTATGGCGGGACTTCTGGGAACACGGTTGGAGAAGCCAGGGCACTACTGTCTCGGTGAGGGTTTGCGAGAACCGATTGCCGAGGACATCGTCACAGCCGTTCGCGTTGCTGAGCAAACGGCTATACTCGGAGTGATCGCGACACTGGCCGTGTTGACGATTCGGCACGCTCTCGTGGGCTGATACAAGGCGGTTAAGAAGATTGACAACGATACATGGCGGGTTGGACAGAGCAGAGCTAAGCTCCCTTGGCCTCCGGCCCGATCAAGTGCTGGACTTCAGCGCCAACATCAACCCGTTGGGGCCGTCGCAGCGGGTCAGGCAGGTGGCAGCTAGGGCTGATCTATCAGCCTATCCAGACCGGCATAGCCTGGCCCTGCGCGAGAACCTGGCTGAACACTTGGATCTTGGCATCGAAAACCTGCTCGTCGGTAACGGCTCTACGGAACTTATCCACTTGCTGGCGCGCGCCTTCCTACGACCCTTAGAGAAGTGCTTGATATTCGCACCTACCTTCGGTGAGTACGAGTCCGCAGCAACCATGGCTGGCGCAGACGTTCATCTCTTTCAGGCCGATGAGGCTCAGGAGTTTCGATGGTCAGTCAATGAAGCGGTGGAGACAATCGTACAGATACGGCCCAGCTTGCTCTTCCTCTGCAACCCAAACAACCCCACAGGAGTTTATCTCAACCACGACGATGTAGAGAGGATCCGCAGAACCTTGGGTGAGAACGCCCTGTTAGTACTCGATGACGCTTACGTCTCACTGGCCGATTGGCAATGGGACTCAACTCCGATGCTGCAAAGAGGCAATGTAGCTATCCTGCGTTCCATGACAAAGAACCATGCGCTAGCGGGTGTAAGGCTCGGCTACATGGCGGCTGAGCCCAATATCATCACGGCTGTGCGACAACTTCAGCCAGCGTGGAGCGTCAATGCCGTTGCGCAGGCGGCCGGCGTTGTCGCTTTAGGAGAGGAGAAACACGTTGCCACTGCTAGGAAAGTCATATCTAAGGCGAAGAGATTTCTCTGTGGCGAGCTGGAGACGTTGGGCATTCCGGTCATAGCCTCTGCCACCAACTTTGTCCTGGCTCAGGTAGGGGACGCGCCTAGCGTACGCAAAGCTCTCCTGCGCCGGGGTATCGCCGTGCGCGACTGCACGTCCTTCGGCCTACCGGAGTACATACGCATAGCTGTTCGGAGGCCAGAGGAGTGCGCGCGGCTCATAGGGCATCTGCAAGAAGTGTTGGGCTTTGAGTAGGCACAAACCAGCCAGGGTCATCATGGTTCAGGGGACATCATCCCATGCGGGTAAGTCTATCCTGGCCACCGCGCTCTGCCGCATCTTCGCTCAGGACGGCTTCGAAGTCGCCCCATTCAAGGCCCAGAACATGTCTCTGAACTCGTACGCCACCCCTAACGGCGGTGAGATTGGTCGTTCGCAGGCAGTCCAGGCGGCTGCAGCAATGACGTCCCCTCGGGTAGAGATGAACCCTGTACTACTCAAGCCAGAGGGCGAAAGGCGTTCTCAGGTGGTGGTGATGGGCCAACCCCTAGCAGTTGCCTCGGTCCGTGAGTACTACGACCTGAAACCGGCTATCTGGGAGACAGTGACTTCGGCGTTGGGCCATCTTCGGACCGATTACGACGTGATAGTCATCGAGGGGGCGGGCAGTCCTGCGGAGGTCAACCTCAAACAGCACGATATTGTCAACATGCGAGTGGCCCTCCACGCTGATGCTCCCGTCCTGCTAGTAGGAGATATAGACCGAGGCGGCGTCTTCGCGCAACTGGTAGGGACCATGATCTTGCTAGAGCCTGAGGAGCGGGCCCTGGTAAAGGGTCACGTTATCAATAAGTTTCGAGGCGACCCGTCCCTGCTCACGCCGGGACTCGGCTTCCTTAAGGAACGTACCGGAGTGCCAGTCGCGGGTGTCATACCTTACTTCTCCGACATCCACATTCCCGAGGAAGATTCGTTGGGCCTCGCCCATGACACGTTGAGTGACGATGAAACAGTGGTAGACGTTGCGGTCATGCGCTTGCCGCATATCGCCAACTTCGACGATTTCGACCCGCTGCGCCATGAACCAGGTGTTCGTGTACGCTATGTCGGACGGGTCGAAGAGTTCGGCAGCCCCGACCTTGTGATAATACCCGGCAGCAAGACCACAGTGGCGGATCTCGACTGGCTACGAGGGAAAGGTCTCGCTGAGCGTATCCTGACAGCGCGGCGTAGCGGAACTCCAGTCATGGGCGTCTGCGCCGGATATCAGATGTTGGGGCAGACGCTTCTCGACCCGGACGGAGTCGAGTCGTCCAGGGCCGAATCCCACGGCCTGGGACTCTTGCAAACAGCTACCACTTTCACAGGACGCAAGTCCACACATCAGGTCAAGGGGCAGGTTGTAGCTAGCCGGGGACTCCTAAGCAACTGCCGAGGCACTGAGGTCATTGCCTATGAAATCCACATGGGCGTCACAACAGCCCATAAGGACTTCGCTCAGCCTTTCATGGTGGAGAGTAGGTCGGGGCGGAGCGTAGATTTAACGGACGGCGCCATCGATGACGACGGGCTAACTCTCGGCACCTACCTGCACGGACTTTTCCACAACAGGACAGTGCGACGCTCGGTGCTGGAGTGCGTAACCAGAAGAAAAGGCGTGACCTTGCCGGGTGCAGGAGAGGAGATAGAGCCAAGTATCGAGTACGACAAGCTCGCGGCTCTGGTGCATGAGCATCTCGATATGGAGCTGGTCTATCGCGTGGCGGAGTTGAAGTAGAGATTGCTCAAGAGAGGGATGACTCCCAAGGCGTTCTTGCAATGCCTATTTCTCTTGTGAACAACGATGGAGAATCCAGACCTCTCCTAACCCTCCCGTCTGGCCTCCTTGTTGCGGCATCCCGGTCGTTCCGTTGCGTTGGATGCGGTGATACAATCCAACCGCAGACTTGCCTGTCTGCCCGTCCATAGGAGGAAACAATGACACAAACCAACCTGGAACAGATGATTGCCCAAATGGAGCAAGCCGTAGAGGAAGGCCTGGCTTACCTGGAGGAAGCCGGCGGCGGCACAAGCCCGCAGGTAGACCGCTGGACTGCCAAGGAGGTGCTGGCCCACATGGTCTACTGGCACCGCGCCTCCCTGCAGGGCATCGAATCGGTATCTAACGGCGGGCCTCCGTTCCAAGTGCCGGACACGTCCGATGTTATCAACGACGAAATAGTCGATGAACTCTCCGAGACTTCCGTTTCTTCAATGGCGGAAGAGATCAGGGACCTCCAGAAACGGCTGTCTGCCGCCGCCCGGACCGTGCCCAACATCGACGACACCGTCTTTATTCGAGTCAGTGGACAGACCTTCTCCACCCGTATCCGCGTCGAAACCATTACAAATCACTGGAGAGAGCACGTCTGTGAACTGCAAGCCGCCGCATCTCCCTCATCTTGACCAGCATCACACCATGCGATAATCTCGACCCTAAGCCACAGAGGAGGCATAGATGGCAACTCAGGAAACCTTTGAAGAAGCAGTAGCAGAATTCATCTCACGCTCCAAGGACCTCATCGACACCGAGTCGGACGAGAACCTTCCCCCTTGGCCGCCGACGCCCTACGACCAGGACGGCCCTCCCTACGAGTTCTCACAGCGGTTCACCCCGGAGTTCATCAGAAAGTACGCCCTTACCATAGCCGACGATAATCCGCTCTACACCGACCCCGATTACGGCAAGCACACCAAGTACGGCTCTCAGCTTGCGCCCGGCCCCATCCTGGCCCTCGTACGGTACCCATCGGTGCACGGCGCAACCAGGCCGGGAGGCTACCCCCTTGCCAACTTCATCTCCGGCGCCGCATGGGAGTTCTACAACGTCATCCATGCCGGCGCAAAGTTCCGCTCATCCAAGGAGACCAAGGAGATCTTCGAAAAGCCCGGCTCCAGGGGCAACCTCGTCTTCATGATCTCCAACAACCACTACTGGGACTTCCACGGAGACCTTATCGCCAAGTGCTACGGCACGCAGATTTACGTCCCCATGCCCAGCATGGGCACCGGGCGCGTCATGTCCGCCGACCGCGTCGGCGAGCACATGCTCTACGAGCGCAAGGCCACCAGCTACTCCCAGGAAGACATCGAGAAAACCCTTCAGGACGTGGCGAACATGAAGCGTCGCGGCGCCGATACGCTCTACTGGGAAGACGTCAACGAGGGCGAGAGCATCGGGCCGCTGGTGCTGCCCCCCTGGACGCTTATTGACCAGGTGGTCTATCACTCGGTGGCTTGGGCCACCATCTCCGGCCAGGACAACTCCGGCGACGTCCTCGCTTTCGAGCCTATGTACCATCGCCTGCGCAAGGGCTCCATCTTCGGCTCCATCACCCATCCCCTGATGCGATGGCCCTGGACGATGAACACCGAACACGAGGATGCCCTGCTCGCCGTGTTCCGCGGCCAGCCCGGCCCATTCGACTTCGGTGTGCAGCGATCCCAGATACCCCAGAAGATGTTCACCGACTGGATGGGCGACGATGGCTTCATACGCAGGCTGCAGATGGCGTTCCGCAAGCCCGTCTACTACTCCGACACCACTATCTACACCGGTGAAGTGGTGAAGAAGTTCAAGGAAGTGCAGGAGGGCGATGATTCCCCCGGCGCGGTCCCCGGCAAGAAGCAGTACTACGCCGTCGGCATCAAGTACCAGGGCCTCAACCAGGTCGGCGAAGCCCAGGTCATCGGCACCGGCACCGTGTATCTGCCATCCAGGGAA
>CAYVEN010000067.1:0-9501 GCA_964450505.1 uncultured Dehalococcoidia bacterium
ATTTGCTGCAGTCCTCCATGCCCACGGGCAGGCTGACCACCCCGTCGAAGTCAGACCCGAAGCCTACGTGGTCTGGGCCTGCGATTCTTAGCGTATGCTCTATGTGGTCAGCAACGACCCCAAGATCGGGTGCCGGCACCTTGCTCACTAGCTCGTCATATTTAGCTCGCAACTCTTCCTTTGACCTGCTCAGTGCCTCCTCATCTCCTGTCAGCTTCTCTTCAAGGGCCTCCTCTTCAAGACGGTGCTGTTCCATTAGCGCATCATTGGCTATCCGGCACTCTTCAGAGATGAATGCAGGCACAAAAGTAGTGCACACAACGCCTCCGCCTTCCGCAACCGCTTTTATCTGCTCATCCCTGAGATTCCGCCGGTGATCACATATAGACCTAGCGGAGGAGTGCGAGGCTATCACCGGCTTGGAAGTGGCTTTCATCACATCCCAGAAGGTCTCTTCAGACACGTGTGAGATATCAACCATCATGCCCAGCCGGTTCATCTCTTGCACTACCTCGACGCCAAAAGGAGCCAGCCCGTGATGCTTCGGTGTATCTAGGCAGCCGTCGGCCCAGTTGTTGTTGTTGCTCCAGGTAAGGGTCATGTAACGCACGCCCAGTTCAAAGAACATGCGAAGCACGGCCAGATCGTCTTCAATGGCATGACCACCCTCAATGCAGAGGATTGCCGCTAGTTTGCCTCCGCCGACGATGCGCCTGACATCGCTAGCCGTGGTTGCCAGTTCAAAGTCTTCCGGGTAGTTCTTGCATAGCTGTTTAATCGCGTCCAAGTCCTGCAGGACCCGCTGGATGCACTCCCTTTTCGGAATGAGATTGGGACGGATCCAGGCGGAGAAAAAGACGGCGTCGAGGCCTCCCTGGCGCATCTTGGGCGCGTCCACATGGGTGAGACTTCCACCTCGCCCTAAATCTGCACCGTTGTCCACAATGCGGTCCGGTGTGTCGGCGTGGCAGTCGATTACGATAGAGGAGTAGTGTAGATCCCGTTCCATGGAGTTCATTTCTTTGGACACCTCCACGATGTATTCTAGGCAAGATGCAGAATCACCGATTGGCATAGTATCTCATTTGTACATGGACAGGCTATGTTTCCGAAACGGCAGCGTTTGGCCTGCGTATGCCTATTACCAGCAGCATTGCCATGAATCCGGCTACGGCAAAACCGGCGAAAGCCAGCGAGTAGTTTCCGGTGACGTCAAACACCACGCCGGCAAAGACCGGGCCGATTAGAGTGCCCGTGGTCTGCACTGTGTTCGTCAGGCCTCGGATGGTGGCAAAGGAGTTACGGCCAAAGTAGTCGGCCTGTAGCGACACCGGCAACACAATAGAGCCGCCATATGCCACGGCATACAGGACGAGAATACCGACGAGCAGCGATTGGGACTGCACTTGAGACATGGCAAGCATGGTCAAGCTGGTGGCCCCGAGCGTGGCAGCAAGCAGATACCGCTTGTCAACGAAGTCACCCAGCCAGGAAAGGCCGATCCTGCCGAGCAGGCTTACCAGTGCGACAGCACCAAGGAGGGAGCTGGCTACGACCAATGTAAACCCCCTGTCGACCATCATTGCAACGAAGTGGATGGTGAACCCTGTAGTTACTATGGCGCGAAGAGATAGAGACGCGCCTAGGAACCAGAACTGGGTTGTTTTGAGGCTCTGAAGTCCTCCAATCTCAGGGCCGCTGGGCAGTCTGGGACGGCTTGTACCACGGGAACCATCCGGGACAGCGCTGGTTACGCTCAAGCCATCCGGGAGCAATCCATAGTCCTCCGGTCGATGTCGCATTAGCATTGCAAGTGGCAGGCCGACAATCAGAATCAGCGTCCCGGACGCTATCGCCGCACTGCGCCACCCGTAGGTCTCTATCCACCATCCCAAGACCGGCAGCAGCAACGCTCCACCCAGGCCGACGCCGGACATCACAAATCCAAGCGCTCTGCTACGTTTTCTCAAGAACCAGTTCGCCACGGCGGCGGTGGCCGGAGCGAACGTCCCTAGACTACTCCCCAAAGTAATAGTTAAGATATAGACCAAGTACAGGCCAAGAAGAGAATTGACTGCCGCAAGTAAGACAAAGCCCAATCCCATTAGTGGAATGCCGATGAACATCATCTTCCTGGGCCCGTACTTGTCTATCAGGAAACCCTCAACCGGGCCCAGGAATCCGCCCTCCAAGCGCGCCAGGGCAAAGACGCCTGACAAAGCGCTACGGCTCCAGCCAAACTCCGTGCTTAGCGGATAGAAGAAGGCGCTGAAGCCGTAGAAGTTTAGCCCAGCGCCCAGCGCGGTGACGACAGACCCTCCCGCCACTATCCACCAGCCGTAGAAAATGCCGTCGGTGTTCCACTTCCGCTTAGTATCGTGCGTTGTGTCGCTCATCTCGGCATTGCCCACAGACGTCTGGGGGCATGTCCCAAGGGAAGTTGCACCATACTGGCAGGACCAATCCGTGAGCGCAAAATCAGATTTCCGTGGGTGCGTATGGCAGTATTTGACGACCGGCCCTCATAACCATGGCCATTTCGCGCAGTGCCCGAATATCCTGCAAGGGGTTCTGTTCGACAACGATAAGATCGGCTTCCTTGCCGACTTCCAAAGTCCCGACCTGGTCGCCCATGCCTATTGCTTCCGCAGCTTCACCCGTCGCCGATCTTATTACGTCCATGTTGGACATGCCTGCATCCGAATGGAGTTCCAGCCCCAGGCAGTAGTCACCGAAGGACTGAATAGCATCGGTGCCGGCGATTATTCGGATATCCCACTCAGTCCACATTCTTCCCACGAACTCCAGTTGACTTTCACACTTGGCCTTGAGGCTTTCAAGCCGGGCGTGCTCTTCCATGGACAGAGGTTCCGTCTCTGCTTGCGCCAGCAGCCTCTCGCGTCCGCGGTACCCGGTTTGCACCGTCGGGCTAACATAGACCCCCTGTTCCGCAATCCGCTCCGCAATGCGCGGGTCAAATTTATAGGAGCCGTCTGGCTCAATGAACCCAGCGTGCTCAATCATATCTACTTCCGCATCAAGAGCGTTTGTGATGCTCTGAGTAGCCAGGCAATGTGCCGTGGTGAGCTTGCCGTGGACGTGAGCTTCTTCGACGATCGTTCTCATCTCCTCCACGCTGTAAGAGTCTCTTCGATTATCGGTGATTGCTGTGCCTCCACCGGAGGCCATGATCTTAAGATGATCGGCTCCCTCTTTGATCAGTTTTCGCACCGCCTGTCGCACACCGTCCACGCCATCGGCTTCGCCGTTACACCAAAAGAAGTGCCCGCCTGTCATGGTCACGGGTCGTCCACAGAGCAGAAGACGTGGAGCTGTCACAAGTCCCTGCTCTGCAGCGGCTCGCAGGTCAAAGGTTATCTTATTGCGCGCCCCGTTATCCCTCAGCGTGGTTACGCCGGCACTGAGGTGGATATGGGTGTTGTGCGCAGCTCTCAGAAGCATGATCTCATCGGAGTCACGCTCAATCACCGTCTCATACGGTCCGGTCTGGTAACCCTGACCGTTGACTGTACCGAACATTAGGTGCGTGTGAGCGTCGATCAGTCCTGGCAAGATGTAGCCATTGGGGAATTCCATGGTACGCACATCGGGTCCTTCCGGCAGCTTAAGTTGCGACTTTGGGCCAACTTGGCCAATTTTGGACCCCTCGATCACGATTGCGGCGTTCTGTATGGGAGCTCTCCCCGTACCGTCGATCAACTGCATACCGCTTACTACTGTTGCTGTAACCATCGGGAGCCCCCTCGTTTCTGTGTTGGACACTGGAGATTATAGCGCGGGCAGTACGTACATGCCCAACTGGTATATGGGGGAGCAGGGTTCAGCACAGTTGCTTCCCTCCGTGGCTGTGTATTCCCACGCTGTACGCAGATTTCAGTTTGCCCATACAGGTACTCACTTTGCCGGTAAAGCCATGCTCCATAAAACTCAGAACATGGTTATAATAGTCGCCGCTTTGTTCAGAAATCTGCAATTTCCTTAAGGAGTCCACTTTGGAACAGCTTGCCCTGAGCATGCTGGCGGTTTTTGCCGGAATAGTCCTCATCCCACCGCTGGCGCACCGGGTCAGAATACCCATCATTGTAGCCGAGATAATTTTCGGCATAGCTATAGGGGTTTCCTTCCTTGACATAGTTCCAGAAAACCAAACCGTGGAGTTCTTCTCCTCGTTCGGGTTGGCTTACCTAATGTTCCTAGCCGGCATGGACCTGGACTTGAGGGTTGTACGCCGTCACGTCTTCAAAGCAACAACGATAGCGGCGGTCTCCGTGGGAGCGCCGTTGCTTAGCGGTGTTTTGCTGGCCTCCTACGTGGGGGTTCACCCCATGCTGCTGGGCACGATACTCTCGACCACCTCCCTGGGGCTGGTCCTGCCGTTGTTGAAAGACTTGCGACCCAGGGGAGATTTCGCCAACCTGATGCTGGGAACGGTGGTTATAGTGGATATTGTCAGCATATTCCTGCTGGCATTTTCTTTGAGTGTCATCCAGGGTCCGCTTCAGGTGGAGTTCTTCTATTCGCTGGCCGCTATATTAATCCTATTCATTATTCCGATGCTGCTTAGCAGATCCACATTAACCAGGCGGTTCGCATCACTGCTGTCTCGCCAAAGATACTTTGACCTTGAGGTCAGGCTGGCGTTCGCCCTGATTTTTCTGCTTGCTGCCATATCCGGGCAATTGGGGTTTCACTCAATCATGGGCGCGTTCATTGCGGGGTTGATATTCTCCGAGATAATGCCCAGGGCAACGCGGATAGAAGAGAAATTGGAGAGCTTCGGCTACGGTTTCTTCATACCGCTGTTCTTCATATTCACCGGAGCCAGAGTGGACCTCCCGTCCCTCTTCTCCGACGTGCAGAACCTGGGAGTTTTGGCGGTCATACTGGCCGTGGGACTGCTCTCCAAGATGATAAGCGTATCGGTGGTAACCAGGCTGCTGGGAATGAACCCCAGAGAAAGCGCGGCCTTCGGACTTTTCCATGCGGCGCGCCTCAGCCTGATCATCGCCGCCGCGGACATAGTGGTTAGGCTGAATCTCATAGACCAGAACCTGTTCTCCACTCTTGTGCTGCTGGCGATAACGTCCGCATTGATAGCGCCGGCCCTGGGCAGGTACGTATTGGGACGGTCCATTCACCAGCCGGAGCCGCCGGTGCAGGAACCCGTAGCTGCGGGCAGTCCCTCCGATAGCTAGTGCAGGAAATGACGCACGCCTGAAAAGACCATCGCTATTTCCAGGCGGTCGGCGGTGGCTACGATCTCCTCGTCACGGATTGATCCGCCCGGCTGAACGATAGCGCCGACGCCGGCCGTGGCCGCTTCCACTACGTTGTCATCGAAGGGGAACAGTGCATCCGAGGCGAGTACGGTGCCCCTTGACCGTTCGCCAGCGAACTGCGAAGCTAGCCTGACGCTGGTTACCCGGTTGGGCTGTCCGGCTCCCATGCCAACGAGAACGCCGTCTTTGACCATGGTGATGGCGTTGGACTTCACGTGCTTACACACTGCCCAGGCCACAGCCATATCCGCTAGTTCAGTCGCTGATGGCTGTTTCTTTGTAACCACCCGGAAGTCGGTCTCCCCGGAGACGGTGACATCGGCTTCCTGCACCAGGGCTCCGCCTCGTACTGTGCGGACCTCCCGGCGCGGACGGCGCGCGTCCACGGCAGGGACGGTGAGTATGCGCAGGTCTTTGGACTTCTTTTTCAGGTGCTCTAAGGCGTCCGGTTCTGCGCCGGGCGCGATGACGATTTCATAGAACATACGCCCGCCGTTCACTGGGCTGCGCACCTCGCGTAGGGCCTTGGCATAGGCCATGTCTATAGGCCGGTTGGAGGCGACGATTCCCCCATAGGCAGAAACGGGATCACCCTGCGTAAGAGCCTTTTCATAAAGGCTGGCAACGTCGCCGTCTCCCGTGGCGAAACAGCAGGGATTCGTGTGCTTGATAATAGCTACGGCAGGCTCAGGGAAGTCGGCGACCAGATTGAAGGCGGCGTCTGCGTCCAGGATGTTGACAAAGGACAGCTCCTTGCCGTGGCGCTGTGCGAAACCTCCCATGCCATCAACCGATCCTGAGTCCAGCGTGTAGAAGGCGCTCTTTTGGTGGGGGTTCTCTCCATAGCGCAGGTCCAACCTCTTGCTCAGACCGATGGTGAGCTCGTCCGGGAAGGAGGATATGCCGTCGCGGGAAAGGTAGTGCGAAATGGCGGTATCGTACAGCGCTACGTGCTGGAAAGCCTTTCGGGCCAGGGCCTGCCGGTCTTCCAGGGAAAGGCCGCTGGCACCCAGCTTGTCCGACACCCACCCGTAGTCGGCGGGGTCCACGACTACCACGACGTGAGGGAAGTTCTTTGCCGAGGCCCTGATCAGGGTAGGCCCGCCGATGTCGATGTTTTCCAACGCCTCTCCCAGGGTCACGCCGTTTTTACCCACCGTTTCGCGGAACGGGTACAGGTTGCACACCACCAGATCAATCGTGTCGATGCCGTGCTCAGCGAGCTGCGCCATATCCCCGGGCAGGTCGCGCCTGGCCAGGATGCCACCGTGTATTTTGGGATGAAGCGTTTTGACGCGTCCGTCCAGCATTTCAGGAGAGCCGGTCAAGTCGGCGACTTGTTGCACCGGCAGACCCGCCTCGGATAGCTCCCGGTGGGTGCCGCCGGTACTGACCAGGTCGTACCCCAGCTTGTGAATTGACCCGGCAAACTCCACAAGGCCGGTCTTGTTGGATACGCTAAGCAATGCTTTCAATGGGTTCCCTCTCAATAGCGGGGTGCGCTTAGTCTTCAGAGTCCGGGCAATTCTATCTCTCCGCCACTTCACCAACCACCCATGCTTCGGGGAGTGTACGGACTATATCGGGGGCGTGCTCTGGTGCACAGACCAGCACCATGCCCACGCCCATGTTGAACACGCGCCTCATCTCGGCAAGGTCTACATTCCCCGCAGCCTGAATTATACGGAAGATGTGCGGCGTTTCCCAGGAAGACCAGTCCACGCGCGCCGTCAAACCCGGCGGTATCACCCTCTCCAGGTTATCCTCCGTACCGCCACCGGTGATATGGGCCATAGCCTTGACGAGCGGAAGCGCCGGTTCCAGCAATGGCCAGTAGCCGCGGTGTGGTTCCAACAGCGCCTCGCCGAGGGTGCAGCCGAGTTCATCGTATGCACTGTACAGAGGCGACCTATCCTCTTCCAGGTTGAATACGGCACGCACCAGGGAGTAGCCGTTGGTGTGCAGTCCGCTGGAAGGCAGGCCGATCAATATGTCGCCCGCCTTTATGCCGGAGGGGTCGAGCAGAGCTTCACGCTCCGCCGCACCAACTACAAACCCCACCAGCTCGAATGCATCTGGCTTGAAGACGCCCGACATCTGAGATGTCTCACCGCCCAAGAGGGCGCATCCCGCCTCGCTACAGGCTTCAGCCATGCCTCTCACCAGAGCCTCCAGCCGCTCCGGCGGCAGCGACTCCATGGCGATGTAGTCAAGGAAGAAGAGTGGCCTTGCTCCGCTGGTGAGCACGTCGTTGATGCTCTGGTTCACTACGTCCTTGCCGATGGTCCGGTACTGGTCCAGCCAAACCGCCAGTTTCAGCTTGGTGCCGACACCGTCGGTGCTGGACACAAGCACCGGTTCCCTGAAGTTCTGAAGCTGGAACAACCCTCCAAACAGACCGACGTCTCCCAGGACCTGGGGGCCGAAGGTAGAACGGACTAGGGGTTTGATGAGGTCTTTGACTTGGGCGGCGGCATCCAGGTCTACACCTGACGCCAGGTAGGTCATTCTGGGCATGCCCTAGGAGCGCTCCAAGGCCAGCTTGTCCAATTCCAACTGGACCGGAATGGGGTAGTTGCCCGTGAAACAGGCGGCACAGAAGCTGTTCTCGCTGCCGTTTACCGTATCCAGAAGCCCTTCCACGCTGAGGTAACCAAGGCTGTCGGCGCCCACGAACTCCTGTATCTCGTCAAGCGACATATTGGCCGCCAGCAGTTCGCCCTTGGTAGCCATATCCACGCCAAAGTGGCAGGGGAAGCGTATGGGCGGCGCGCATACTCGCATGTGAACTTCCTTGGCGCCAGCCCTGCGCACCATGCTTACCACTTGCGGCGTGGTGGTGCCTCGCACAATGCTGTCGTCCACAATGACCACTCGCTTGCCGCCAAAGACTTCAGGCAGGGGGTTGAACTTCATCTGTACGCCCAGTTCGCGTATGCGCTGGTCCGGCTGTATGAAGGTTCGCCCCACGTAGCGGTTCTTAATCAGGCCATCGCTGAACGGGATGCCCGACTCCTGAGAATAGCCCACCGCCGCAGCCGTGGCTGAATCGGGCACGCCGATCACAATGTCGGCTTTCACGGGATGCTCTTTGGCCAGCCGTTTGCCCATATCAAGACGAGACAGGTAGTTGAGGCGGCCTCCGAGCAGGCTATCCGGCCTGGCGAAGTAGATGTACTCAAATACGCACGGCGCGGGATTGGGTATACGGCCGGCATATGGAATAGAGGTCAAGCCGTCCTCGTTGATGACGACCGTTTCACCCGGCTCAACCTCGCGCAGGTAGCGTGCTCCCAGGTGGTCCAAGGCACAGGACTCCGACGCAATTATCCAGCCGCCGTCCAGCTTGCCCAGGCAGAGAGGCCTGACGCCGCGCGGGTCGCGGATGCCTATTAGGGTATCGCTGGTTAGCACGGTTAGGGAGTAGGCGCCCTGCAGGCGCAGCATGGTGTAGGCCACTCTCTCGGCAAGGTCTTCGCCGGGAGCGTGGACTAGCATTTGGGCTATGACTTCGGAGTCGGTGCCGGTGGAGAAGGATGCGCCCATTTCCACGAGTTCGGCGCGCAACTTTCCGGCGTTGATAACATTGCCGTTGTGAGCCAGAGCCAGCTCCAGCCCGCCATTTTCGGCCACGATGGGTTGAGCATTCTGAATACGGGTTGAACCGGTGGTGGAATAGCGGGTGTGGCCTATGGCGATGTGCCCTTCCAGGCGCTCCAGATCGCTCTCTCGGAAAGCCTGAGAGACGAGCCCCATGGAAGTGTAGTTATGAATGCGTTTGCCTGTGGCGGTGGCGATACCCGCGCTTTCCTGGCCCCTGTGCTGCAAGGCAAATAGACCGTAGAACGCGGTTTGGGCTACGTTGAGGCCTGGGGCGTATACGCCTATAACTCCACAACTTTCGTGGAGAGAATCGTCATCATAAGCTGCAGTCCCAATGGAAGACTCGGCAAATGAGGCCAACAAGCACCCCCGGGCAGGCTGGACACTCAGATTATAAGTTGCTGGGGGCGCTGCGGTCAAACGGCATCGCAGTGGAATTTCGGGCATAGTTTCGGAGCGAATTGTTTCAGACGTTATGTCAAGTAGCAAGGCTAAAACGAACCAGAAATTTTTTGGGTGTGAGAAACAAATCTCCTTCGGCAAGCTCATCTATGAAATGAGTGGCCCTGTCAAGGCCCTGAATCCAGTAAGCTGTGTT
>CAYVEN010000068.1:0-9398 GCA_964450505.1 uncultured Dehalococcoidia bacterium
CTGACCGGTGCGCCTGTTGGAATAGCCGCCGGCCAGGTCATACGCCATGGGATGGCCTATCTCTACGATCTCGAACTCATGGTCAAGCGCCTCAGCAACGATTCGGACCGTGTCACTGACGGTGTATCCCACTTCGTCTACGGAGTTGAAGATGTGACCGTCACCTTCCGACTTGTCGCAGCCAAGGAGGACCATGTGGGCGGCGTTCTCGGCGTAGCAGGTGAGGCGGAGCTGGCTTCCATCGCCGGGAATTATGATCCGCTTGCGTCCGTCCAGCACGCGTTTGACTATAGACCACATCCACTGCCGGGGCGCTCTTGGCCCGTACACCGAGGTGTAACGGAACATGACGGCGGCAAAATCGCCGTTGTTGTGGTGTTCCATGACCCGCCGCTCGGTGTGGGCAATGGCGAAACCGTACGGGTTGAGGTCGCGTTCAGTGTAGGTGGGAAACTCCTCGGGAAGGGGCATCTCCAACCCCTGGGGGAAGGTCAAGTGCTCGGGGCGGATGAAGCTGGGCCCGCCTGCGCCGACCAGTTTGCGAGTATGGCCCGCTACCACGTCGGCGATATGACGAAGGCGGCCGTACATCGATACGACGATGTCCCACTCCTGGCCTTCCATGTCTTTGGCAAAGGTCTCTTTGGTGAAGGGGTCGCCATGCACGTGGTGGTGTGTTTGGGGAAGGTCGTCGGGATCATGGAAGCCGCGATGATACACGGTGACCTCATAGCCACGGTCCAAAAGCCCCTGAACGATCAATGGCCCGGTAGGACCCGTGCCGCCCACAACTAAAGCCTTCATGTTGCCACCTCCTTCAATACTCCGCGAGCCGGGAGTGGCATAGGCATAACACCGGCTTGGGATGCTGTCAAGGAGCGGAGGAGAGGAATTGTTTCAGACGTTATGTCAAGTTGCAAGGCTAAAACGGGCCGAAAATTTTTTGGGTGTGAGAAACAAATCCGATCCCATTGACTTCCAGGGCGCGCAACGTCGACGTCGTGTGCGTATGGCTGAGCGGTTTGCTGTGAGTCCATAGGGTGAAGGGTATAGAGTGTAGATGGGTGTGGGAAGTGGGGAGTGTCAGGGCTCAGGATAAACTCTAAGCTCAGGATGAGCGGGTGGGTTGTTCACTACCCCACACCTGGATGCCCGCCCCCGTATCGTGGTACGGGGCAGGCTTCGCGGGCAAGACGTACACATTGAAGCTTTGCGGACAGAGGTTTTGGATTCTTCGTCGCTGCGCGTCTCAGAATGACAGTGGGGAGATGGATTCCCGTGCCGGGCACGGGAATGACGGGTGAGGCGGTGCCTGCTCAAATGGTTCGACAGGCTCACCATGAGCGGGTTTGGGCTCGGGGTGAGAGGGGCGGTTAGCCATGAACCTGCCCCACACATGGATGCCCGCCCCCGTATCGTGGTACGGGGCAGGCTTCGCGGGTAAGATGGTTGCCCGGCGGCTGTCCTCAACTACGGCGTTGTGTTACCTTAATCGTTGCCTAATTAACCACTAGCGAGACGAGGTAGAACCCCCATGGCAAATACGCAAGACCGTGTGATACTGCCGCAGCATTCACACCCATTGAGATATGAGATCACACTGGCTCCCGACCTGGAGAGCTTCACTTTTACCGGCTCTGAGACCATAGACGTTGAAATTACAGAGCCCACCGCCACTCTGTCGCTGAACGCAGCCGATATAGAGGTACAGTCGGCGGCTGTCACGACGGACGGCGGCGGGACAAAGCAGGCAAGCGGCATAAGCTACAACGAGGAAGCGCAGACGGTTACCTTCGATTTTGGAGAGCCACTGCCCACCGGGCGCGCCAAGCTGGAACTGAGCTTCACCGGAGAGCTGAACGATAGGCTGCACGGCTTCTACCGCAGCACCTACCAGTCGGCGAATGGCGAAACGCGGGTGCTGGCGGCCACACAGTTTGAGCCGACAGACGCAAGGAGGGCCTTCCCATGCTGGGATGAGCCCAACAAGAAGGCCACCTTCGACGTAACGCTGGTCGTTCCGTCGCATCTCACCGCCGTGTGCAATACGTCGATAGTCGGCGAGTCGGCGGAAGGCAGCGACAAGAAGCGAGTCCAGTTTGCCGAAACGCCGCCGATGTCCACCTACCTGCTGGCCTTTGTGGTCGGCGAACTGGAATCGATAGAGGACACAGCGGACAGCGGGACGCTGTTGAGGATATGGACGACGCCAGGGAAATCGGAGCAGGGGCGGTTCGCGCTGGAGGCGGCAAAACGGCTGCTGGCTTACTACAACGACTACTTCGGCATCCCGTATCCACTGGAGAAGCTGGACCAGCTAGCGATACCGGACTTCGCGGCGGGGGCGATGGAGAACTGGGGCGCCATCACGTACCGGGAGGTGGCCCTGCTGTTCGACGCGGAGAACTCCTCCCCACGAGCGCGCCAGCTCATCGCCGAGGTGGTCGCTCATGAGATGGCTCACATGTGGTTCGGCGACCTGGTGACGATGGACTGGTGGAACGATCTGTGGCTCAACGAGAGCTTTGCTTCATGGATGGCGACCAAGGCGGTAGACCACCTCTACCCGGAATGGGACCTGTGGACGCAGTTTGTATCGTCCGACGTGAATGCGGGGTTAGGGCTGGACGGCCTGGAGAACTCGCACCCCATAGAGCAAGAGGTGAAAGACCCCTCTGAAATCAACCAGCTCTTTGACGCCATCAGCTATCAGAAAGGGGCCTCCATCCTGCGGATGCTGGAGCAGTTCCTTGGCCCAGAGCAGTTCAGAAAAGGGCTGCGCCGGTACCTCTCAGAGCACATCTACCAGAACGCCACCGGTACGGACCTCTGGTCGGCGATGCAGGAAGAGACGGGACAGCCGGTGGTGGCGATGATGGAAAGCTGGATCAACCAGGTGGGATACCCAGTGCTCAACGTGGAGGTAAACCGCGCGGACAAGGCGTCGATAGGGCTGACCCAGCAACGGTTCCTCTACTCCGGGCCCAACCAGGACCCCACGCTGTGGCAGATCCCGGTGAGAGCGTCGGTTCAAGGTGCGACGGAGCCGGTGCCCATGGTGATGAGCAACAGGGAAGCCGCCCTGGAAGCCCATCCGCCACAAGGAATCAGCGATTTCTGGGTGAAGGTCAACTCCGAACAGACCGGCTTCTACAGAGTCCAGTACAAGCAGGAAGATTTGGACAGGCTGATACCGGCGGTGGAGTCGCAGGAACTGCCCGCCGCCGACCGGCTGGGGCTGCAGGCGGATGCCTACGCGCTGGCAAGGGCGGGGCTGGCCCCGGCGACGCAGTTCCTGGACCTGGCGAGGGCCTACGGGCAGGAGACCACGTATCCCGTATGGGCCGATCTTACCGCCAACCTACGGGGGTTGGCATCGCTGATTGCCCAAGAACCGTACTACCAGCGATACCAGGAGTTCGGCAGAGGGCTGCTGAGCGGCATAGCTCACAAAGTGGGTTGGGAGAAAGAAGCGGATGAAGGGCACCTGCAAGCCCTGCTGCGCAGCACCGTGCTAGGGCAGATGGGAGCATTCGGAGACAGAGAGGCGCTGGAAGAGGCGCAGCAACGGTTCCACCGCTACCTGGAGGAGCCGTCTTCGCTGTCGCCGGACATGCGCGCCGCGGTGTATGGCCTGGCGGCGCAAGGGGGAGACGGCAATACCTACACGTCCATGGAGCGCCTGCACGACGAGGCGGAGTTGCAGGAAGAGAAGGTGCGCCTGCTCATGGCACTGTCCGGCTTCCAAGACCAGGAACTGCTGGGAAAAACTATCGAGATGGCGCTATCGGAGAAGGTGCGGTCGCAGGACAGCGTAATGCTGGTCAACTTCGTGGCGAGCAATCTCAAGAACGGTAGAGAGATCGCCTGGGAGTATGTCAAAAGGAACTGGCAAGAGCTGGACAGACGGTACGGAGCGGGCGGTTTCGCCATGATGCGGCTGGTGCAGATTACGGGCGGTTTTACCACGCCCGAGGCGCGTCAAGAGGTGGAGGAGTTCTTCAAAGAGCACCCCACGCCCTCGGCAAGCCGCACTATTCAGCAGTCGCTGGAGCGGATAGGGCTGAACATACGCTGGCTGGAGCAGAACCGGGCCGGGCTTGCGGAGTGGTTCGGGGGGTAACGGGCTGCATCGTACGGCCCCGCCACATCGGACAGGCCCCACCCCTGGGTTCCTGCCCCCGCATCGTGGTACGGGGCAGGCTGCGCAAGGAACGAACGGTGGGGGCGTAGGCGGATGTTAGCCCGGCCTAGACAGAGGCAATAATGCTCCGGTACTCGTCTTCCGTGAACGCTTTCAAGGTGGTGGTGCGCATATTGCCCTGGCCGCCCAGCTTGAGCAAGATTGTTGCCGCCATTTCATCGTTGGGGAGTTCCACCACGGACGCGAAATCGTACTGCCCCATGGTCAGGTAGAAGAAGATTAACCTGCCCCCGGCAGCCTCGGCGGCTTGCTTGGCCTCCTGAAGGCGGTTGGGAGAATCCTTGATGTCCCGTATCCCCTGCTCCGTATAGTTGCCCAGTACCAGATAGCTTGGCATTGCTTCACCTCTATTCTTAAGTTCAGACAGACGGAGAATATCGGCGGGCTATTGGCGCGTCAATTTCCCGCTCTGCTCAGATGCTCCAGCGCAGACCGCAAGAGTCGCACCGGTAACCGCGAACGTTTCTGTAGACAAGAACGGCGGCAATCACGGTTATGGTTACGTAAACGGCCAGGGCGCCCAGCCAGAGAACACCCCCGCTGACCAGTCCCACTATGAGCCACAATACAGCGGTCAGCCAGAGGAACACCAGCCACAGGCCTACCCTCCTGCGCCAAGCCGCCGCCTGAGGACGCCAGGGGACGTGCACGGCAGGGCTGTGACAACGTGGACATTCGGCAAACCGCTTTCGACTGGATGGCTGCATTCCTTGATTGTACAGCTACAGGCTCTAAAAGGGACGTCCACGGAACGAGCCGGCAAGGTGAATCGCCATGTCTCGAATGCCGTCCCTGCGCCGTCCGTAGGCGATCTTTCTTCCACTGCCCTACCTCACAAAGAAAGAAGCCCGCTCCAGGGGCTTCTCATTGAAAAACGTAGGGGGGTGAGTAATCAGCCTACATGTGTCACCTTGTAGGTAACCGCGCCCTTGGGGGTGACCACCTCTACCTGGTCTCCTTCAGAGCGGTCCAATACAGCCTGGCCTACGGGAGAGGCGGTAGAAAGCCTGCCGGAAGAAGGGTCCGCCTCACTGGGCTCAACTAGAAGATAGCTAATCTCTTTCCCTGTCTGAAGGTGTTGCAAAACCACGCGTGAACCCACGCCAATGAAAGCACTTTTGACTCCAGCGGAAGAGCCATCCATAATCACCGAATTCTGAAGAATGCTTTCCAACTCTCTGATGCGCGCTTCCGTCTGGCCTTGATGCTCTCTGGCCGCATCCAGGGGTGAGTTTTCGCTGAAGTCCCCGGTTGAAGCGGCCTGGCGGATCTCCTCCGCTATCTTGCCCCTCTCTGCCTTCAAGGAGTCAAGGTCTTCCAGAAGTTTCTTGTGGCCTTCCGGTGTTATCTTCTTGGGCGATTCCAATGCAACCCTCTTAGCCTGCGCCGCCGCCCTTCTCTTGCCGTTGCGTCTAATCCTGGCAAACGAGGCAAGCCTGGTCTCGGTCATGCCGTGTTTGCGGAGGAAGTTAAGGAAACGCTTGGTTATAGCCAGCCTGACGGCGCCGCCGTCTCCGGAGTACTCCAAGGTGGCGCTGTATTCCTCAACCTGAATGGGTAGGATTGCACTGACCTGTCGATTTTGTCCACACCATTGGACAAAGCGAGAGAGTTCCCTCTGAGCCGCATGCGGATCCTTCTCTTTTTGCGTTTCCAGGTACTGCGCAGCAGCGTCAGAAAGGGTGGTTGGTTGCACGGATGCTTCCTCAACAGTCACTATCACTTGATTGTAGGTGTGCAGTACGGGAGTGTCAACATGCCGCACGCGGCCACACGAGAATACCAAGGCCGCACTTCCTTTGAAATGGCTGTTCAGGTACAATAAACATAGCTTCACCATCAGTGTCGGACAAACCTTGGAGAAGTTTATGGGATCCCACTGGCTGCGCAACACAATAATCTATGCGGTGGTGGCTATTGCCATCATCCTGGTCTTCTACAACCTCACCGCCGGCTCTCGCGGCGAGGAGAAGGATATAGCCACCGTTGTCCAAATGGCCCAGGAGGGTCGTCTGAGGTCCATTGTAGTGGACGGAGACAACCTAACCGTTGCCCCGAGTGAAGGTGGGGAGTTCACTTCTCGCAAGGAGCCCGGCACCAGCATCCTGGAGGTGCTCACGCAGGCCGGAGTAGAGACGGGGAGCGAAGGCGGCGTTCAGGTTACCGTCAAGGGCTCCAGCGGCCTGTCCAACATATTCGGGTTGCTGTTCAACTTCCTGCCGCTGATATTCTTTGGCGCTATTCTGCTGTTCATGATGCGCCAGGCCCAGGGCAGCAACAATCAGACCTTGAGCTTTGGCCGCAGCCGGGCCCGCCTGCTGGTTGGCAACAAACCCAGCGTTACTTTTTCCGACGTGGCAGGCGTGGAGGAGTCCAAGATCGAGCTGCAGGAGATCGTGGAGTTTCTCAAGTACCCTGAGCGGTTTGTATCGCTGGGGGCGCGCATACCAAAGGGAGTGCTCCTGGTGGGGCCGCCCGGCACGGGCAAGACCCTGTTGGCAAAAGCGGTGGCAGGTGAAGCTGGCGTACCGTTCTTCTCGATTAGCGGCAGCGAATTCGTTGAGATGTTCGTGGGCGTAGGAGCGGCAAGAGTGCGCGACCTGTTTGACCAAGCGAAGCGCAACGCACCCTGCATCATCTTTGTAGACGAGATAGACGCCGTTGGCAGGCACCGCGGCGCCGGGCTCGGCGGCGGTCATGACGAGCGTGAACAAACACTCAACCAGATTCTTGTGGAGATAGACGGGTTCGATTCCAACACCAACGTGATTGTGGTGGCGGCCACCAACCGACCGGACATCCTTGACCCGGCCCTTCTCCGTCCCGGCCGGTTCGATAGGCGGGTGGTGCTCGATTTACCGGACATCGCGGGGCGACAGGCCATCCTAAGCGTTCACACCAAAGGGAAACCGATAGACGAGGACGTCAACCTGGAAGTGATCGCAAAAGAGACCCCAGGGTTCAGCGGCGCGGACCTGGCTAACCTGGTCAACGAGGCGGCTATCCTGGCGGCGCGTCGCAGCAAGAAGACCGTCATGTTCGATGAGTTCGGTGAGGCGATAGACAGGGTGATCGCAGGGCCGGAGCGGAAAAGCCGGGTGATCAGCCACAAGGAGAAGGAGATCACGGCCTACCACGAAGGCGGTCACGCCCTGGTGGGCCACAAGCTTACCAACGCCGACCCCGTGCAGAAGGTGTCCATAGTGGCTCGCGGAGGCATGGGCGGGTATACCCGGTTCCTGCCAGAAGAGGACAGGCACCTGTTCAGCAAGGCTCAGTTCAAAGACATGATGGCCGCGGCGATGGGAGGACGTGTTGCGGAGGAGCAGATATTTGGGGAGGTCACCACGGGAGCCAGCAACGACCTGGAGCACGCAACGCAGATAGCCCGCAACATGGTAACCCGCTACGGCATGAGCGAGAACCTGGGACCGCGCACCTTTGGAAAGCGAGAGGAGCTTGTATTCCTGGGCAGAGAGATATCCGAGCAGAGCGACTACAGCGACAATACGGCACAGAAAATTGACGAAGAGGTGCACAATCTTATCCAGGAGGCCCACGACAGGGCCCAAGAGATCCTGGAAACAAACAAGGCAAAGCTGGTGCAACTGGCGCGCCACCTGATAACAAACGAAACCATTGAAGGCGACGCGCTTATCAAGCTACTGGAATCGGAGGCGCCTCCACTGATTGTCGAACCCATAGCAGCGCCATCCAACGACTAGCCCACGCGGATTGACGATAAGAAGGCAGCCCATTGGATGATGGGCTGCCTTCTCTTTATTGCGACTCGTCGTCCTCGGTGTCCAGGGGACGCTCCCGGAAATAGAGGCCCCACTTCTGCATAAGCGCTTTGATGCGAGGCTCCGACAAGCCCGTCATCTCCCTGAAGAATCCCGCCAGAGCGTGGACGTGCAGGTACTCATCGGTGCAGACCCAGCTTGCTTCGCTGGGCACCACGTATATCACGCCGTTCTGGTGTGAGCACTGCACCTCCAGGCGCTTGCCGGAGCGGTCGTGCTTTATAGTCAGGCCGTACGACTTATTCACCGCTATCACCCGCCGGCAGCTATCTTGGCTGTCGGCTCAGTCATGGCTTCGGCGTCCAGAAGCTCGTCGAGCTGTTCTTCGGTTAGATCGGTGGTCTCGCGGGCTACTTCTCGCACCGTTTTGCCGGTGCGCCCCGCTTCCTGGGCTATCTTGGCCGCAGCGTCGTAGCCTACGGCGGGAACCAGGCCGGTGCAGATGGCGAGTCCCTGCTCGACCATTGCGGGACCCTTGGCGGTGGCGTTGATGCCGTCGATGCACTGCTCCACGAAGTTCTTGGTCACGGAGGCCAGAAGCTCGATTGACTGCACCAGGTTGTAGGCGGCGACGGGCATCATGACGTTGATCTCGAAGTTGCCCGACTGGCCGGACACGGTAACGGCGACGTGGTTGCCCATGACCTGGGCGCAGACCTGGCAGACCGACTCCGGAATGACGGGGTTGACCTTGCCCGGCATGATGGAGCTGCCGGGTTGCACCTCAGGCAGTTCTATCTCGCCTATGCCGGCGCGGGGGCCGGAGCCCAGCCATCTAAGGTCGTTGGCGATCTTCATCAGGCTGGTGGCGATGGTGTTCATAGCGCCGCTGGCCGCAACGATGTTGTCCAGGGTGCTCTGCGCCTGGAAGTGGTTGGTGGTCTCGCGGAGCTCGACGCCGGTAACCTTGCTAAGCCTCTCTATGACCTTGGGTGCGAACTGCTGGTGGGTGCCGACGCCGGTGCCCACAGCCGTGCCGCCCAGGGCGACTTCGGCGAGCTCATCAAGGGCTTCACGGGCGCGCTCTATGGAACGCTCGGCCTGTCCGACAAAGCCAAGGAACTGCTGACCAAGCCGGATGGGCGTAGCGTCCTGCAGGTGGGTGCGTCCCGTCTTGATGATGCCCCAATACTCGTCGGTCTTCTTCTGCATGGAGTCGCGCAGCATCTCCAAGGCGGGGATGAGCTCTTCCTGGATGGCCTGAGCCGCGGTGACGTGGATGGCGGTGGGTATAACGTCGTTGGAGGACTGGCCCTTGTTCACGTGGTCGTTGGGGTGAACGGGGCCTCGGGTGCCCCTGGAATGGCCAAGAAGCTCGGCGGCGCGGTTGGCGATGACCTCGTTGGCGTTCATGTTGGTGGAGGTGCCGGAGCCGGTCTGGAAGATATCGA
>CAYVEN010000069.1:0-9072 GCA_964450505.1 uncultured Dehalococcoidia bacterium
GGGGCTCAACACCCCCAACCCGCTTAGCAGGCGGGCGCACTAGGCCTCTATGCGATCCCTCCTCCAATCAAGGAAACTATAGCAAGGCAGCCGTTCAGCCGCAAGGTAGATTACCCTTGGCAGACGTCGCAGAAGTAGGCGCTGCGCCCCCTGATCACCAGCCGCTCCACCGGCTTGTCGCAGTCGCTGCACGGCTCGTCCGCCGTACGAGGCACGCGCAGCGCCTCGTGGCCTGTTTCCGATAGTGTGGGAGACGCTCCACCGGATATCAGCGGCGCCAGCACGCCAACCGCTCTCTGTAATATATCCACAATGCAAGCGTGCAAGCGGCCCACCTCTTCATTTGTGAGCTTGGAAGCGGAGCGGTTGGGATGTATCCGGGCGCAGAACAGCGCCTCGTCGGCGTAGATGTTGCCCACTCCGGCGGCTATGTCCTGCTCCATGAGCAGCGGTTTGATGGGAGCGTTCCTGGACGACAACCTATCCTTCAACCAGTCCGCGGTGAACTCCGGTTCCAGAGGCTCAGGCCCCAGGCCTGCAAACAGCGGTTCTACGTCCTCCACAAACCATAACTTGCCCAGACGCCTCCTATCGTAAAACCGCATCTCCCGACCGGTAGAGAGCGAGAACACGGCAGTGGGCACTCGCTCCGCGGGCTCCTCCGGCGCTTCAATCTTGATGTTCCCCGTCATACGTAGATGGGCAACGAGCGCGCCCTCGTCCAGGGGGAAGTGTAGGTACTTGGCTCGTCTCCTTGCATCCAGCACGACTCGGCCCTGTATGCGCTCCACGAATTCATCGGCAGACGGCTTCAGGACGGCCTTGGCATAGTTCAACGTGACGCCGGTGATTCTGGACTCCACTATGCCAGACTCGACCAGGGCAAGGCGTACCGCTTCTACTTCAGGAAGCTCTGGCATCTCACTCGGCCTGCTGTTGAGCCCGCCACTCGCCTACGAACTGTTCGCTTTCCTCATTCAGCACTCCCGTGGTCAACGACAGCTTGTCCTGGAACTCTGCCAGCTCTATCAGCCGTTCCACAGAATAGCCGCTGTACTGTCCCCCTCGGCCGCTGAACCTGCCGCCCAGCACCAGCCTGCTCACGCCCGCTGCCATGATAGCACCAAGGCACATGGGGCATGGCTCCCAGGATGCGTAAAGTGTGGCCCCTGGGAATCTCAACGTCTTGGTGGAGGTCCCTGCATTGCGCAACGCCTCAGTTTCGGCGTGGGCCGTGGGATCAAAGGTGCTGTACTCCAGGTTGCGTCCCGTGGCTATAACCTCGCCGTCCCTGGCAAGTACCGCCCCGAACGGCTGGTCGCCCAGTTCAAGTCCTTTCAGCGCCTCGTCTATCGCTATCTGCATAAGTTGCTGGTCGTTCAATGTCATGGTTGCCTCCTGGGATGCCAACGTGGTCTATCCTGATGTATATCATACATAAGCGCCTACCCTGTGTACCTTGAGGAAGTTGGTGGGGGCGCGTGCCGTGAACGGCGACGAGCCGACTAGGACTATCCTGTCGCCGCGCTGCACCAGGTTTTTCTCCATCAGCACCCCTTCCACAACGCCGGACGTGTCCGCGGTGACCTGCGGCAGTTCGGTGACTATGGGGAGCACGCCCCACCACAGGTTCAACTGCCGGGCCACGTTCGGCTCTCGGGTCAGCGCCAGGATGGGCACGGCAGGCCGGTTCTTGGACACGCGGTGTGCCGTTACGCCGGAGCGAGTCAATACCACGATTGCACGAGCATCGAGGTCGCCGGCCAGGCTGCAAGCGGCTCGCGCCACGGCTTGAGCCTCGCGCCGGTATCTGCCCGTGACACCGGTCTCTTCCGGCACGTATATCTCCTGGGCTTTCTCGATGATGCGAGCCATCACATCCACCGCCTCTACGGGGTATGACCCTATGGCCGTCTCCCCACTGAGCATCACGGCGTCGGCTCCTTCCCACACCGCGTTGGCCACGTCGGAAGCCTCGGCGCGGGTGGGCTGCGGCTCGTTGATCATAGACTCCAGCATCTGCGTGGCTACTATGGTTACCTTGCCTTTCTGGTGCGCCTGGTGGATTATCTTCTTCTGCCAGGCGGGCACCTCCTCCGTGGAAAGCTCCACACCCATGTCGCCGCGGGCCACCATCACGCCGTCGAAAGCGCTCAGGATGCCGTCCAGATTGCGCAGCGCCATGGCCCGCTCCACCTTGGCTATCAGCGGCAGCCTCTTGCGATACTGGCGCATCATCTCCCGCAGCGGCCCGGCGTCATCGCCGCTCTTCACGAAGCTCATCGCCACCCAGTCAACGCCGATGCCCAGGCCCACCTCAAGGTCGGCCCGGTCTTTTTCAGTGAACGTGGGAATATCCAGGAAAACGCCGGGCAGGTTGATGCCCTGGTACGCGCCAAGCAGCCCCCCTTTGACTACGCGGCACCTGATGTCTCGCCCCTCTACAGCCACTACCTTCGCTTCCAGGCGGCCGTCGTCGAGAAGGACACGGTTCCCCGGCGACACGAAGCGGTACATGTCGGGGTAGGTGGTGCTTATCCTGCCGTCCCGACCCTCGGCCTGGTCATGGCAGACGAGGAGCTCCGAGCCCTGCTTCAATTCCAGTGCTCCGCCGTTTCTCAACGGGCCGGTACGCATACGGGGTCCCTGCAGGTCCTGAAGCACGGCCACGTGTCTATCCAGCCGTTGCGCCGCGTCGCGGACGATCTGCACGAGCTGGGCGTGGTCTTCGTGCGATCCGTGGGAGAAGTTGAGGCGCACCACGTCCACACCGGCGCGTATCAACTCCTCGATTCGTTGAGGAGAGGACGTGGCCGGGCCTATGGTGGCGACAATCTTTACGGCGCGCATGGGGATACTCCTACTCCAGGTCTCCCCAGGTGGGGCCTATCTTGAGTTCCACTTTCAAAGGAACGCTCAACTCCAAGGCGGAAGGCATAAGCTCTAGGATCATATCCTTCATCGTCTCCATCTCCTGGGGCGGAGCCTCGAAGATGAGCTCGTCGTGCACTTGCAAGAGCATGCGGCTGTCCAGTCCGTTCTCTTTCATGCGGTTGTGGATCAGTATCATAGCTATCTTTATGATGTCCGCCGCCGTGCCCTGGATGGGCATGTTGATGGCGATGCGTTCGGCGGCCTGCCGGGTGTGGATGTTGGAGTGGTTTATCTCCGGCAAGAAGCGCTGCCTGCCCAGCATCGTCTCGGAATAGCGCCTCTCCCTGGCCTGCTGTTTGGCCTCCTCGATATAGAACCTGATGCCCGGGTACTTGGCGAAATAGCTTTCGATGAAGGCGGCACTTTCCTGCATGTCCAGGTCGGTCTGCTGTGACATGCCATGCGCCGACAGGCCGTAGATGATTCCGAAGTTCATCACCTTGGCCAGACGCCTCATGTCCGCCGTGACTTGCTCGATGGGCACCCCGTACACCTGGGACGCCGTGGCGGCGTGGATATCCTCGTCGCGGTGGAACGCGTCCAGCAGACCCTGGTCCTGGGACAAATGGGCAAGGATACGGAGCTCGATCTGTGAGTAGTCGGCGGCGATCAGGCTCCAGCCCAGCTCGGCCTTGAAGGCGCGTCTCACCTGCCTGCCCAGCTCTGTGCGAATGGGGATGTTCTGCAAGTTAGGGTCGCTGGAGGAGAACCGTCCCGTTGCCGAGCCCACCTGGTTGTAGTTGGTGTGCACCCTGCCTGTTTTGGGGTTCACCAGAGTGGGGAGAGCGTCCAGGTAGGTGGACTTGAGCTTGCTCAGTTCGCGGTAACGCAGGACCTTGGCCACCACGGGACTGGCGTCTTTGATGGTCTCAAGCACAGACGCATCGGTGGAATAGCCGGTCTTGGTGCGCTTGGGCGCGGGCAGTTCAAGCTCGCGCAGCCTTGCCGGCGGCAACAGTTTTTCGAACAGGATGATCCCCAGTTGCTGCGGCGAGTTGATGTTGAACCGCTCTCCGGCGTCCCTGTAGACCTCGTCTTCCACGCCGCCCAGCTCCTCGCTAATGCGATCGGACATTTGGCGAAGCTCGTCAGTGTCCACAATGACGCCGGTGGTCTGCATATCCACCAGCGCCGGAATCAGCGGCAGTTCCATCCCTTCAAGCACCTTCCGCACGCCTCTTCTCTCCAGCTTGGGTTCCAGGTTGACCCTTAGCCGGCCTGCAATGTCGGCGTCAGCCGCGGCGTAGGGTGTGGCGTCTTCGATGGGCACCTTGTCGAAGGTGATCTGCTTTCGACCGGTGCCGATGAGCTCCGTAAGGGGCGTCATATCCTCCTGCAGGAGTTGAAACGCCAGTTGCTTCAAGCGGATGGCGTTGTGGCCCAGGAGCTGCGCCGCGATCATGGAGTCGAAATTCAGTCCCTGCACCCGGACATCGTAATTATGGAGAACTGTCATATCGAAGCTGGCCTTGTGCGCCGTCTTGGCTATTGATGGGTCTTCAAGGAGCGGCTTCAGCGTTTCCAGCGCCTCACCCAGGGATATCTGCTGCCCTTCGGCGTGACCCACAGGCACGTAGTAGGCCTGTCCCTCCTTTGCCGAAAACGACATGCCGACCAGGTCGGACCGCATGGGGTCTATGCTGGACGTCTCCGTGTCAAAGGCAAAATGTCCGGCCGCCCTAAGCTCTTCTACCAGTGCCTCCAGTGCCTCCATGGTGTTCACGCAGCGGTAGTCTCGTTCCACGCTCAGTTTGACCGGAAGCGCCTCGGCCTCGTCCGGTTCGTCCAGTTCCAGCAGCATGCCTTGCCGGGGCCGCTCATGCGCAATGCCGTCCCCACCGGGAACCCGGTTGATCATGCTGATGAACTCTAGGTCTCGTAGTGTGCTGGCTACCCGGTCCCGGTTGAAGCTCCCGAACTTCACTGCCTCTGAGTCTAAGTCCACCGGCATGTCTCTGACGATGGTGGTCAGCTCTCTGCCATCAAAGGCCGCCTCCTCATGGTCTCGCAACAACTGCTGGATGCGCGGGGGTTTCACTTCATCTATGCGCTGATACACGCCATCCAGACTCTGGAACTGCAGGATGAGCTTCACCGCCGTGCCGCGGCCTATCCCGGGTACGCCCGGTATGTTATCGGATGGGTCTCCCTCCAACGCTTTGATGTCGGGGATGTGTTCCGGGCCCAGGCCCTTGTACCGCTCGCGCACGGCTGGAATGTCGTACACCTTTTGCTGCTGAACGCTGTAGCTCAGCACAACTCTTACATGAGGCGAGACCAGTTGCAGAGTGTCCGTGTCCCCGGTGAGGATTATGGTGTCCAGGCCCGCCTTTTCAGCCTGAGCGCACAGCGTGCCTATGACGTCATCCGCCTCGTAGCCCTCCATTTCATAGATGGGCACCTCAAATGCCTCCAGCACCTGCCTCACCAGTGGAAACTGGGCGTGAAGCTCAGGCGCGGTGGGCGGACGCTGTGCTTTGTACTCTTTGTACTGTTCGTGGCGAAAGGTGGGACCTTTGACGTCAAAGGCTATGGCGCAATGGGTGGGCTTCCAGTCTGAAATGGCTCTGAGAAAAGTGTTTGTGAAACCGTAAACACCCCTGACCTCTTGCCCTGTGCGTCGCACCGTCATTGGCTGCTGGATGGCATGATATGCGCGATGCACCATTGCATTGCCGTCCATTAGCATGAGGAGGGGCCTTCTTTCCATGAGCTCTCCCTGGTTGTCTTTAGCCATCACTCTCCTAAGACAAGGGCGCGGTCTGCACCCCATTATAGCAAGCATCCGGAGAAGGATTCCCCCGGAGAGCACGGTTTTCTACCTTGTTTGACACTCATATTTTGCCAGGATAAGATTGTTTTCTGATGGGGAGAGGGAATGAGACGGTTGGTCACTCCTCTCCCGGAGGCAACGTAGCTCAGCGGCAGAGCGGGCGCTTCATAAGCGCTAGGTCGTTGGTTCGAATCCAACCGTTGCCACCATTCGAGCCAAGACAAGCTGCGCATATCAGGGGCGGTTAGCTCAGTTGGCTAGAGCGTCGCGTTCACATCGCGAAGGTCACTGGTTCAAGTCCAGTACCGCCCACCAGACTTGATAAAATCAAGAACCTTCGCCTTGACGCTCCAGTTGACCCTGTAAGCTGAGCGCAGCCACTGGATGGCCCTCTTCTTGAACGGGGCTGTTCTCTATCGTTGACTCCATAGTCGGCTTATTGCTATACTCTATAGCAGATATAGCATATATGCAGCCCAATCCTTCGTCCGAAGAGCGGGGCGATTGACGACTTCTATGTACTGTGGGTCTCTAGGAGAGTCGCGCATAGGGCCATCCAGCGCTCCTTGTGGATTGCGGAAACCGTGCAAGGTAAGGATTATGACACGACAGCACGTCGGCCATGGTGATATCGCGAGGTTCGCCCAGGAGAAGGTGAACCTCCCAAGAGACAAGGCGAGTGAGTATCGTGCTCAAGCTCGCCGCCTCCGGGAGAAGCTCGACGAATACCTGAGCGAGAATCCCGACTTCACTCTCAAGAAGATGCTGTTGTCGGGTAGCCTTGCGAAAGGGACAGCACTGCGCTCTCTGAACGATATCGACCTAGCATGTTACATCAGTGGGGCTGACACTCCCAACGATGTGGCCGAATTACTCGAATACCTGGCCAAGCGTCTCCGGAAAGCCTTCCCGAACTTCAGCCCGGACCAGGTACATCCCCAGACCTACAGCGTCACCGTTTCATTCCGAGGAACAGGACTCGATGTTGATGTGGTCCCCATCCTTTACGATGGGGACCCGCAGTGGTACGGGAGGCTTGTTAGCCAAGACAACGGCACCTTCCTAAAGACCAGCATCCCGCTTCACCTCGAATTCATAGACAAGAGGAAGAAGGCGCAGGAGCAGCATTTCGCGCAAGTCGTACGATTGGTGAAGTTCTGGGCTGGTAGGCTGAAAGATGAGTCGCCTGGCTTTCGGTTCAAGTCCTTCATGATAGAGATGATCCTTTCACACCTTTGTGACAAGGGGCTCGACCTTTCCGACTACCCTGAGGCGCTTCAGCACTTCTTCACGTACGTTGCCCGCACCGATATGCGAGAGAAGGTTTTCTTCACGGACTACTACCAATTATCAGCGGTTGGGCAGTTCTTCGATCCGGTGCAGATAATCGACCCGGTGAATGCGGAGAACAACGTTGCCGCTCTGTACACACAGACGGAGGCCGACGCGATAGTGGATGCCGCGCTGGACGCGGGCGATGCAATAGACTCGGCTCTTGCCGCACCGACAAAACAGGAGACGGTTTACTACTGGCGAAGGGTGTTTGGCCCTTCGTTTCAAGTGTGAGGGGAGTATGAGTTACAGCTATACAGTTACCGACACAATAAGCTTCACTCGGACGCATGCCCGGCATATTGCGGCCAAGGTCGCCACTGACCTGAAGCGGATGCAGAGGTTCTACGGTGAGCCTCCGGACAACTGGATCGACGCCTTTGAAGTAGAGGTCATTGAGTTCCTCAAGGAAGGACTCCTTGATACTGTGGCCTATGGCTTTAGGCGGAACGGCTATTGGATCGAGCCGACACTGTTCTACACAGCCCGAGACCTAATGGGTGTCACGACTAAGGATGATGACCCTGGACGGGTTCGACCCGGTGTCCAGACAAGTGGAGCGACCTTCCACAGTTATCTAACCTACAACTCTGCGTGGAATCAATTGACGTCGCAGCAGCAACAGGAGTTCGCCGGGAGGCTCCCTTTTCAAAGAACTGTGGGAGCAGAGCCTGGCGTAAACGGTTACTGGAGCCGAGACCTGATTTACTCCGCAGGTGGTCGTGCACTTGACCGTGCCAGCTTGAGGAGCCACCGATGACGACTCCGCCCAACATCGACGACCTGTTTGATCGTCGCATCACCTTCCCGGATGTTGAAGCGCGTGAGCGCCTTCACCGCCTTGTTGGGCTGGAGGACCACAAGACCCGTCTGGCTAAGATGCTCGGACTGCTCATCAATTCAACCGGTCTGAATACCTGGGTGAAAAAGCATCATCCCGGAGCCAGCGGAGTGCTCGACACGGTATTGAGAAGGCCGCCTCTCATCGTGCTGGCTGGCGACGTTGGATCCGGGAAATCTGAACTCGCGGAGACCATCGGCGACGAGGTGGCCCATCGGGAGAGCGTGAGCATTGTTCTTTTCCCGATGAGTCTCTCCACACGTGGGCAGGGACGCGTCGGCGAGATGACCAAGCTGTTGTCCGATGCCTTCGAGCATGTTCTGGAGCAAGCTCGAAAGCTCAAAGACACAGACGAGACCTCGCGAGGGGCGGTCATTCTCTTAGTGGATGAAGCGGACGCTATCGCCCAATCACGTGAGGCGACACAGATGCATCACGAAGACCGGGCCGGTGTGAACGCCTTTATCCGAGGGGTAGACCGCCTTGCCAACAGCAAGCTCCCAGCTGCTGTGATCATGTGCACGAACCGGCTCGGAGCTTTGGATCCGGCAGTACAGCGCCGTGCAGCAGATATCCTCACATTCACCCGACCAGACAGCGAGCAACGCTTGGCCGTACTAGCGCCGCACCTACACCAGTTGGGGTTTTCGCAGGCGCAGATCGCAGCTGTGGTCGATGCCACAGGGCAACGCCAGCATGAGGACTATGGCTTTACATTCTCAGATCTCACTCAGAGGCTCCTACCCGCAATTGTGCTCGATGCCTATCCCGACGGTCCTGTAGACGCAGACCGTGCCCTGAAGATCACCCAAGTAATGGCTCCCACAGCCCCATTCCGGGATGGTGCTTCATGAGCGCGTGGTCGTTGAAGCAACTCCTCGCCGGACTGCATGACGACATCCAGCGACGCCTGGAGACCGCTCGGCAGAGTTTCGCGCACCCGGGCACCAAGGGAGATGCCAGCGAGAGTGTGTGGCTGAAGCTCCTCAGCACGTACCTGCCTCAGCGCTACCAAGCCGCCAAGGCTCATGTAGTAGATAGCAGAGGCGCATTTAGCGACCAGATCGACATGGTCGTATACGACCGTCAGTACTCGCCTTTCATCTTCCGGTACGAAGAGCAGACCATCATCCCTGCCGAAAGTGTGTACGCAGTGTTTGAGGCCAAGCAGACGCTTAATGCTGAGCACGTC
>CAYVEN010000070.1:0-8879 GCA_964450505.1 uncultured Dehalococcoidia bacterium
AATGACGCCACCCCACCGCCGGATTGCTTCGTTCCTCGCAACGACGAAAGGGGGGCGTTCCTCAGCATGACGGGGGACGCATCCCGTAGGGGCGGTTCGCGGAATGTTTCCTTGACACCCTCAGATGCTGTTGCTAGCATTGTTAGGCGTGATTTGCGTTGCAAATCAGGAGGTACAAGCGGTCGCTCTTGGTGGAGCGGCCTGCTTTGTTTAGGAACGGGAGAACCTGAAATTGGCCCATGTATCCGCTTTGCGCTGCCGGTCCTGCAGCCGGGAGTACCCCGTAGAGCCGCTAAACGTCTGCGACTTTTGCTTCGGCCCGCTTGAAGTCGCCTACGACTACGACGCCATCGCCAGGGTGGTAAGCAGGGAGCGCATAGCCTCCGGGCCCTACTCCATGCTCCGCTACCACGACCTTCTGCCGATAGACGTGGAAGACGCGGTCGAGATAGAAGCCGGGTTCACCCCCCTGGTCAAGTGCAACAACCTTGGCAGAATGCTGGGTTTGGAAAACCTCTACGTGAAGAACGACTCGGTGAACCCCACGTACTCGTTCAAGGACAGGGTGGTCACCATAGCGGCAACCAAGGCCCGCGAGTTCGGGTTCAACACCCTGGCCTGCGCCTCCACAGGCAACCTTGCTTGCAGCGTCGCCGCGCATGCGGCGCGGGCACAGATGAAGGCGTTCGTCTTCATCCCCGCCAACCTGGAGCGGGGCAAGGTGGTGGGAGCCGCCATCTACAACCCCACCCTCATTGCCGTGGACGGCTCATACGACGAGGTCAACCGCCTCTGCTCCGAAATAGGCGACAACTACCCCTGGGCATTCGTCAACATCAACATCCGACCCTTCTACGCCGAGGGCAGCAAGACCCTGGCTTATGAAGTCGCCGAGCAGCTCCAGTGGCGCGCGCCCGACCACGCCGTGGTGCCCGCCGCCTCCGGTTCCATGTTCACCAAGATATGGAAGGGGCTCAAGGAGCTGTCGGACCTTGGCCTGATAGACAAAGCGCAGACAAGGATGCACGTGGCCCAGCCGGAGGGCTGCTCTCCCATCATAGAGGCTTACGACAACAACACCCGACAGGTAAGACCGGTGCGGGCCAACACCATCGCCAAGTCGCTGGCCATAGGAAACCCCACGGACGGCGTATTCGCGCTGGATACAATCAAGGCTTCGGGAGGCTCAGCGGTAATGGCAATGGAGGACGAGATAGCTGACTCCATCAAGCTGCTTGCTGAAACTGAAGGCATCTTCACCGAGACCGCCGGCGGCGTAGTTATATCGGGGCTGAAGCGCCTGGCGGAGCAAGGCAGGATCAAACCCGACGAGGTCACAGTGGCCTACATCACGGGAAACGGTCTCAAGACCATTGAAGCGGTGGAGGACGTGGTCAGACCTGTACTTACAAAGCCCAACTTGGAAGCCTTTGAGGAGGCTCTTCATGCAAGCCCGGCATCTTAGCAGGAGGCTATTTAATGGCCAATAAGCGAGTCAAGTTCACATTCCCCCCGGTGCTGATTACCGAACCGGTCATTCACAATCTGGGACAGGAGTTTCAGGTTGTGACCAACATCCGCCGCGCCGACGTGCGCGAGGAGATGGGTTGGGTGGTGTTGGAGATAACAGGCGATGAAGAAGAGATAGAGCGAGGCCTGGAGTGGGTCACCGGACTGGGAGTGCGCGTTGACCCGGTGGCCGGAGATGTCATAGAAGGGTGAACTTCATGTTCACCTGCCGTACAATAGTTGCAGTTTAATGCTGCAATACCTAGGAGGAACTAGCGGATGAGCGTCACTGTGCGAATACCAGGGCCACTGCGCCGCGTGACTAATGGCGAGTCACAGGTAGCGGTGGAGGCCTCGAGCGTAGGGGAATCTATCGACTCGCTGGATGCCAAGCATCCGGGCATCAAAGAGCGCATCTGCGATGAGGCGGGCGAGCTCCGCTATTTCGTCAACGTATACCTCAACGGTGAAGACGTACGCTTCCTGGACGGTCTGAAGACCGAGATGAATTCGGGAGATGAGTTGAGCATCGTACCGGCGGTCGCCGGCGGCTCTTTCTAGCCTCCCCTACTCCACGAAGCCAGCCGTTTCCGGCTCTGCTCCAAACGAGCCGACTCGTCCGCGGGCCTGTAACCTTCCAGGAACTCCCTGGCAAACAGATCAAAGCTGCCCCCTGCTATGGCCGCACGCATATCGGCCATAAGCCTCATCACAAACCTCAAGTTGTGAATCGTAGCCAGCCGCAGGCCCAGGAGCTCTTTAGCCCTGAACAGATGATGGAGATAACCCGCGGTGAAATGGGTACAGGTGTAGCAGTCGCATCCGTCCTCCACGGGGCTTTTGCTGCTCCGGAACGCGGGAGAGCGTATATCCAGCCTTCCCCGCCTGGTAAAGAGCGCCCCGTTGCGCGCCACCCTTGTCGGCAGGGCGCAATCGAACATGTCGACGCCCCTGGCCACGCAGTGCACCAGGTCCTCCGGCGAACCCACGCCCATGAGATAGCGCGGCTTATCCTCCGGCAGCAGCCCGGCGGTATGCTCCACGAGCGGGTACATGACCGACTTGGGCTCGCCCACGGCCAAGCCGCCGATGGCATATCCCGGAAAGTCCAGTCCCCTGAGGTAAGAGGCCGACTCCTCTCTCAGGTCCTGGAATATCCCGCCCTGCACAATCCCAAAGAGCGCCTGATCATCCCCGGAGTGCGCCTCCCTGCAAATCTCCGCCCAGCGGTGGGTGCGCTCCATGGCGTCCCGCACCGCGTCCTTGTCATCGGTATAGGCCAAGCACTGGTCCAAGCTCATGATAATGTCCGCACCCAGGCGTTCTTGATAGTCGATGACCTTATTGGGAGTGAACATGTGGCGTGAGCCGTCAATGTGCGATCGGAACTCTATTCCGTCGTCGGTGATCTTGGCGCGGCCGCCCAGGCTGTAGGCTTGGAACCCGCCGCTATCGGTGAGCGTGGGGCCGTTCCATCCCATGAACCGGCCCAATCCTCCCATGTCGCGCACGGTTTCAATGCCGCGCAGATAGAGGTGGTACGTATTGCCCAGGAGCAGCGCGGCATCCAGGGAACGCAGCTCCTGCGGAGTCACCGTTTTGACCGAGCCTTGAGTGGCCACCGGCATGAACACCGGGGTAGGCACGGAACCGTGCGGCGTGTGCAAAACCCCGGCGCGAGCTGCGCCGTCAACCGTATGAAGCTCGAATCTAGCGTTCATTGTGGCTATTTAAAGTTTCTCAACGCAGGCAATATGGCAAAGAAGATCAGAGTAACCACTCCGTATGCTATACCGCTTATCAGCACGGTATCGGATACTCCACTGGCTATGCTGCCGCCCATCTGCACGAAGCCAAGGTCCACGCCTCCGGGGCGCTTCAACACCTCCGCAATGCCGCCCAATATAAGAACGCCTATCCAGCTCATCCCTTGAATGCTGGTCTGGAAACTCATCACACGGCCGCGCAGGTCGTCGGGAGCCAGCACCTGCATGGCCACTATGCGCATGGCGCGGAACATCACCTGGGCCAGTCCCATGCCAAAGACAATGACCATAGTTAGCAGGAACACGTCCGACTTGGCAAAAGCTATGAGCAGACCCGTGTTGAGCACAGCCACGGCCAGCAACAGGTAGCCTCTGCGTCCAAAATTGGAAAGAGATACAACGGTCAGCGCGCCAACCGCGCCTCCCAGCGTGGAAACGGTCATTAGATACCCCAGCCCGGAAGCGCCCTCTCCCAGCATTGCATCGGCAAAAATGGGCAGCATGAACCCGGCTGCGCCTCCAATCACGGAGAAGGTCACGCCTATGCTGACCAAGCCAAAGAGCACCTTCTCATTCCAGACATACTTGAAGCCCTCCAAAAAGGAGCCTCTATCGCCGGAACCCCGCTGCTTGGCGCGCTGCTCCTCGGGGTCCCAGTCCAGCAGAAACACCGTTATGGCGGTGAACAGTTGCATTGCCGCCGTTGACGCAAAGAGAATCCCCTCCCATCCCGCGCCTATAACACCTATCAATATAGCGGCCAACGCTGGGCCAGCTACCCTGGGCCATGTGTCGGCCACGTTGTCCCATGCCGCGGCGTTGGAGAGGCGTCGTTTGTCCACTATGCTGCCCAGAAGCGCCTGATGACTCGGCCGTCCAATCGACTGAATCACGCCGCTGAGCACGGATGAGACCAGGAAGTGCCACCACTCGATCAGGTCCACAATTATCAAAACGGCCACGGCGGCCCAGAGCACCACAAGGAGCGATTCCGTGACTTTGGCCAGCAGACGGCGGTCGATCTTGTCGGCCAGGAAGCCGCCTAGAAACGGCATGAAGAGCATGGGCCAAGCCAGTGAGGAGGTGACAAAGCCCAGCAGGAAGGGAGAGTCCGTTATCTCCCAGACCATCCAGGCTCGGAGGAAAACGCGCATCTGCCGGGCCATATTGGAACTGGCGCGTCCGGCCCATAGGATGCGGAAGTTGCCTATTTCGAAGGCGGTCACAGAGCTGCGGACACGGCCAACAGGTCTTGCTTCTACTTCAGTCTGTAAATCTGAAGAGGAGTCCGCCACTGTACCTTCCGCTAAGCCTCTCGGTACTGGTAATAGTCGACGAATTTACGCAACGCCGCCGCCGTGCCCTGCAGTCCGTGTAAGGCGGGTATGCCAGCATCCGTAAGCTTCTTGTAGAACTCGTCCGCCACGTCCTGGGGCGGGTGGGGATGCGACGTAGACATGGCGACTACGTACGGCTTCTTGGCCTGCTTGCGAAACTCGGCCAGCAACTCCGGGCCATGCCCCCTATACAGTGAAGGCTCGCCGTCCCTGACAACGGTATGTACCTCATGGACGATGATGTCCACGTTCGGATCGTCGTTCAGCACGTCCAAGACGTTGTTCAGGTGGTCTGGATTGCTCAGCGTGCGCCCCTCGATGGGATTGGTGTACGTGCTTCCGATAATGTCGAACTTTTCCAGTATCCGCTGATAGGAGCTCTCTTCCAGCGAAGGGATCCTGAAACCGACCTTGGAGAAGACATTGGTCATTTCAGTGGCGTGCCCACCGGACAATGCCACTAGCCCCAGCCTGTCGCCGGTGTTCGGCGGCAGTTGCAGGAGGAGCTTGGCCGTCTCGAAGACCTCGTCAACGCTTTCCGCCTTGATTGCGCCGCACTGGCGTAGAATAGCGTCCCAGACCGCGGACTCCGTTGTCATGGAGGTGGAGTGCGATGCCACGGCCCGCGCCGCGTCCTCCGTTTCTCCAACTTTCCAGACAAGGACGGGCTTCTCGGCGCACACTTGGCGCAGGACATCATAGAAACGCCTGCCGTCTCTGATCCCCTCCAAGTACATGCCCATTGCCGTGGTGTCTTCGTCCTGGGCAAAGTACTCCAGGTAATCGGTGCTGTCCAGGATGATACCGTTGCCCATACTCACCAGCTTGCTTATTTTGATCCCGTTGGCCAGACATGCCCTGGCAAATCCTCCGGACTGAGAGCCGCTCTGAGAGATGAAGGCGAAGTTCCCGGCATCACCGTGGTAGCCGCCCAGATTCACCCCTATACCCGCCTTGGGATTGAAGACGCCCAGGCAGTTGGGCCCCACTATGTTCAACCCGCCGTCGCGGGCAAGCTTGAGCAACTCCCGCTCCCGTTGAATGCCGTCCTCCATGCCTGTCTCGCCATATCCCGCCGTGTAGAGATGCACTCCGGCCACGCCCTTGGCTATACAGTCCTTGATCACGTAGGGCACCACCTGCGCAGGCACGGATATGATCACGAAGTCCACGTCTCCGGGGACGTCCACCAGCCTTTCATAGTTGGGGAACCCCAGCTCTTCCGCGCTGGGCCACTCGTTCTTGTCAATGTTGATGTGGTACTTGGGCCCCTGGAATGGCAGCACGGTGCGCAGCCAGTTGTGGTTGTCGACCTGCTTGGAGCCGACAACGGCAACGCTTCTTGGGTTGAGTATGCGTTCCAGCTTGTGCATCAGGCCTCTTCTCTTTCCTTCAACTCTATCCTTGCTTCTGCAACCAGCACCTGTTCTCTATAAGCGTAGACGGGGAACAGTTCCAAGCTCTCTATCTCAGGGTTCTCATGGGCGAGGCCGGAGAGTTTCAGAAGCATCTCTTCCAGCAACTCGGCTCTTGGCGCGGGCAGCGCTCCGTATCCCTGCAGAAGCCTGCTTCCCTTTGGCTCGCGTATCATCAGCCTGGCATCCTTACCGGTGAGGGGCACAATGCGGTATGCCACGTCTTCCCACACCTCTACCGCCATCTTTCCATAGCCGAACGAGAGGACGGGTCCGAACAGCAAGTCCTGGTGCAGGCGGACTATCACCTCCACACCGGGAGGCAGCGCTTTGCTCACGGAGAGCGCCTCCACGCTGGCGTCCCAGGACTTCGCCTGGGCAAGGATAGTGGGGAAGGCGTTGCGCAGGTCCGCTTCAGACGACAAGGGCGCAGTCGCTCCGCCGTCGAGCAGGAGACGCTGCCTGGATACAGGCCTGAGCAGGACGGGGAAATCGGAAGACCTAGCGGCGGAGACAGCTTCGTCGGCGGATGTCACCGGCTTGGTTTCAGCTACCGGTATTCCCGCCTCATGCAGCAACTCCTTGGACTCAGGGTCAGTGAGGACAAGACCCGACGATATGTCCCATTGCTGGATGAGACCTTTGACACTCATCTGCTGGAGCACCCCTTGCACGAATGCATGTATTCCTAGCACTATCCAACAGTGAAGTCAACCAAACCGGATGACTACGTTATAGCGTGTGACTGCTCGTACTCAGAGATAGAGGCTTCGTGCTCCAGGGTTAGACCTATATCGTCCAGGCCCCTCAGCAAACAGTCGCGGCGGAACGTGTCCACCTGGAACTCCGCCGTGTACTCATCCGACCCCGTAACCAGGCACCGCTCAAGGTCTACGGTGATCTCATAGTCCGCTTCTTCCTTGGCCTTGCCCATGAAGTGGTCGACGTCTTCTGATGCAAGCTGCACCGGCAGCATACCGTTCTGATAGCAGTTGTTGCGAAAGATATCGGCGAAGCCGGAGCTGATGATGGTGCGAAACCCGTAGTCCTCCAGCGCCCAGGGAGCGTGCTCTCTGGAGGAGCCGCTGCCAAAGTTCGGCCCGGCGATGAGGACGGTGGCGCCCCTATATTTCGGATCGTTGAGAACAAAGTCTGGGTTGGCCTTCCCGTCCGGCAGCTTTCGCCACGAGTCGAAGAGGAACTCTCCGAATCCGGTGCGCTCAATGCGCTTCAAGTACTTGGCTGGAATTATCTGATCGGTATCCACGTTGGCCCTATCCAACGGTACGGCTCTCCCGGTCACTCTTACATAAGGTTCCACGGTCTCTCTCCTAGCTGAAGTTCCACTCTCTGATGTCCACAATATGCCCGGTAATGGCGGCTGCGGCGGCCATCTGCGGGCTCATCAAGTGCGTGCGCCCGCCCGGTCCCTGTCTTCCCTCAAAGTTGCGGTTGGACGTGGAGGCGCACCGTTCACCGGGGCCCAGGATGTCCGGGTTCATACCCAGGCACATGGAGCACCCAGATTCACGCCATTCGAACCCCGCATCCACGAATATCCTGTCCAGACCCTCCGCTTCCGCCTGAGCCTTCACCGCAGTGGACCCGGGCACCACCAGCGCCCTGATCTTGTCGTTCACCCTGCGCCCGTTGACCACCTCTGAGGCGGCGCGCAGGTCTTCTATGCGTGAGTTGGTGCAGGAGCCTATGAAGACACGGTCAAGTAGTATCTCCTGCATAGGTCTGCCGGGTTCCAGGTCCATGTACGTCAAGGCGCGCTCAGCCGCCTCACGCTCCACCGCGGACTCGAACGAACCCGGGTCGGGCACGCGCTCCACCACCGGCACCACCATGCCTGGGTTAGTCCCCCAGGTAACGAAGGGCGACAGGGTAGACGCGTCCAGCTCAACCGTGGTGTCATAGGTAGCGCCCTCGTCCGTTTTCAGCGAGAGCCACTTTTCGGCAGTGGCTTCATAAGCGTCCCCTTGGGGAACCCTGGGTCTTCCCCTGAGGTATTCAACCGTCTTGGCGTCCGGCGCCACCATGCCCGCCCTTGCGCCTGCCTCAATGGACATGTTGCACACCGTCATACGGCCCTCCATGGAGAGGCCGCGTATGGCTTCACCGGTGTACTCGACCACGTGGCCGGTGGCCCCTCCGACACCTATCTTGCCGATAATGGCCAGGATGATGTCCTTGGCGGTAACGCCATAAGCCAGCGTCCCATCGACTCGAATCTCCATGGTCTTGGGCTTCGCCTGGCGCAGGGTCTGCGTAGCCAGTACGTGCTCCACCTCAGAGGTGCCTATGCCGAAGGCCAGCGCGCCGAATGCGCCATGTGTCGAGGTATGGCTATCGCCGCAGACGATTGTCTTGCCAGGCTGGGTATAGCCCATCTCCGGCCCTATGACGTGCACAATCCCCTGGCCTGGGCTGTCCATCCCGTAGTAGGCTATGCCGAACTCCTCTACGTTCCGGTTCAAAGCATCTATCTGAGCACGGGAAATCAGGTCAGCAACGGGCAGCGCGCGGTCTGTAGTGGGCACGTTGTGGTCCACGGTTGCAACCGTCAGATCCGTTCTACGGACCTGACGGTTATTCATGCGGAGTCCATCGAACGCCTGCGGCGAGGTGACTTCATGCACAAGGTGCAAGTCTATGTAGAGGATAGCCGGCTTATCCGCCTCCTCATACACTACGTGGTTGCTCCATATCTTCTCGAACATCGTATTGGGCATCTCTTCCCTCTCAGATAAGGTAGTTCTCAAGGTAGACGTAGGGTATCCCAGTGACCCTTTGCCCCATGAGTCGATCGTTGCCTATTATAGCGTCGCATCCCTGTTCCAGGGCAG
>CAYVEN010000071.1:0-8636 GCA_964450505.1 uncultured Dehalococcoidia bacterium
CCTGGACAAGGACTCCATTGCCGCGGCCATATTCTCCACCACGCGAGACCTTAACGCGGAATTTCCCGCGGTAGCAGCAAGGACAAGGCTGGGATGGCAGAACGTAGCTCTCTTCAACACTCACGAAATGGCCGTGCCGGACGACGCGCCCAGTTGCATCCGTGTCCTTCTCTTGGTAAACACGGACAAGGAACCGGGGGACCTGGTCAACGTATATCTGCGAGGTGCCGCTAACTTGCGAGCGCGGGGCACGGAAGATGCCTAGATGTACCTCCCCTGCAGAACCTTCCGTATCCTACAAGCGAACGCCATATAGCTGACATGGACCCTTTTTCCAGCGATTTCTCCAAGTACAGCCCTTCCGGCAACACCTATCTCACCGTAGGCGTCTTCGATGGCGTGCACCTTGGACACAAGCGCCTTCTGAGCTATCTGGCGGCTGAAGCAGCCCAAAACGGCTGTATACCCGGTGTGGTTACCTTCCTCAATCACCCGCGAGAGGTGTTGACCCCGTCCTTTTCCATGGACTGGCTGGCCACGCCGGAGGAGCGCATCGACCTGCTTCACCAAGTGGGCATGGAGTTGGTGGTGCCTATACGGTTCACCTTAGAGGCATCACGGGTAAGAGCCGCAGACTTCATCAAACTGCTTCAGCAGCGCCTCAACATGCGCGGCTTGGTGGTAGGCCCCGATTTTGCCATGGGACACAACAGAGAGGGCACCCCGGAGTTTCTCGCCGCGCTGGGCCAGATGAGCGGATTTGCCCTCAAGGTGGCTCATCTGGAGGAGAGAGACGGTGTACCCATAAGCAGCTCATTGATACGTGCAGCGTTGTCCAGGGGCGATGCTGGCGCGGCATCCCGCTTGCTGGGCCGAAACTACGCCGTTTCCGGCAAGGTGGTGCATGGAGAGGGTCGCGGCGCCCGCGAGTTGGGCTTCCCCACTGCCAACATAGCCGTACCGCTTCAGAAAGCCCTGCCCAGCGACGGTATATACGCCACCATGGCTTTTGTAGAGGGGAGGTGGTATCAGGCAGCCACCAGCATAGGAGTGCGCCCCACGTTTGGGGGTTCCAATCGTACCGTGGAGGCGTATCTGCTAGACTTCAATGGAGACTTGTACGGGAAAACCGTCCACCTGGAGTTTGTGCAGCGTCTGAGAGACGAGGCCTACTTCTCCAGCACGGAGGAACTGCGATTGCAAATAGAAAGAGACGTAGAGCACACCAAGCAGGTGCTCGCTGGGGTCTTCCATGAAACCAGACTCTAAGACTCTCCACAGCATCCTCCACCGCGGCGTTGCCGAGGTCATCGTAGAGGATGAACTAAAGGCTCTCTTGGAAAGGGGCGACCCGCTCCACCTCAAGATGGGCTTTGACCCCAGCGCCCCGGACATACACCTTGGCCATACGGTGGGATTGCGCAAGCTCCGCCAGTTCCAGGACCTCGGCCACAAGGTGATCCTTATCGTGGGCGACTGGACTGCTCGCATCGGCGATCCAAGCGGGCAGTCGGCCACGAGAAACATGCTCTCCCAGCAGGAGGTTGAATCCAACGCTAAAACCTACATGGAGCAGTTCTTCAAGATTGTCGATAGAAGCAAGACGGAAGCGGTCTACCAGAGCGAATGGTTCGGCAAGTTTGACCTGGAGAATGTGATACGGCTCACCAGCAAGTTCACCGTTGCCCAGTTCCTAGCCCGTGAAGACTTCAACAAGCGGTTCCACGAACAGCGTCCCATAGCCATCACTGAGCTGCTCTATCCCCTGCTCCAAGCATACGATTCCGTGGCCATTCAGGCCGACGTAGAGTTTGGCGGCACCGACCAGAAGTTCAACCTCCTGGTGGGCCGTGAGCTCCAGGAAATGGAAGGCCAGCGCCCGCAGCAAATACTGACCGTGCCCATTCTCGTCGGTACGGAAGGCGTGCAGAAGATGAGCAAAAGCCTGGGCAACTACATAGGTGTGGCCGAGCAGCCCGGGGAGATGTTCGGCAAGGTGATGTCTATTGATGACGCCATGATCATACCCTATTTTGAGCTGCTCACCGACCTGCCGGATGAGGAGCTAGAAGAGATGCGAAAGGCGCTTGACGGCAACTCCGTCAATCCAATGGAGTTGAAGAAACGGTTGGCGCTTGAAATTGTGGGGCAGTTTCACAATGCTGAGGCTGCGGGCCATGCCGCGGCTGCTTTCGAGCGCACTTTCCAGCGCGGTGAGACGCCGGACGAGATCAACGAGGTTGACCTGCGCAATCTGGCGCCGAACGAAACGCCTCGCTTCTCCACTGTTCTCGTGCAGGCCAAACTTGCCAGAAGCTCCAGCGACGGAGCCCGGCTCATCAAGCAAGGCTCCGTTCAGGTCAACGATGTTGCAATCCCCGGTGACACTGTTTATCTCCCCCTGAAGTCGGGAGACGTTATCCGTGTCGGCAGACGTCGCTTTGCCAGAGTATTGAGATAGCGTTCAGCCGGCCTTGCAGAGGCGGAACTAAAAGTTCTCCCAAAATCCTTCTCGAATCCGTAACGCTTCTGCCTGCGCCCCGGGTCTCAAAGTGATACCATTCACAATAAGTAATTCAAGTGCTTCAGGAGGGAATCGATGACTGTTAACCTGCGCATTCCGGGGCCCACTCCCATCCCGGACGATATTCTCCAGGCCTCTGCCAGGCCCATGATCAACCACCGTGGCCCTGAGTTCAAAGAGCTGATAGAAAACATCACCGGCAAGCTCAAAGACCTCTTCTCAACCAGGAACGACCTGTACGTTCTAACCGCTTCCGGCACCGGTGCCATGGAAGCCGCCGTGGTGAACTCGGTCTCTCCTGGGGATAAGGTATTGGTTGTCACGGTAGGTATCTTCGGCAACAGATTTCTCCAGATTGCCCGGACCTACGGAGCGGACGTTACCGTCCTCACCGCTGAATACGGCAAGGCCATAGACCCTGACCAGGTGCGCAAAGCGCTTCAGGCGGAACCATCCATAAAAACGGTGATTGTCACGCACAATGAAACGTCCACCGGCGTCACCAACGACCTGAGAAGCATCGCCGGGGTAGTCAAGGGCGAGTTCGACAAACTGCTGATTGTGGACGCAATCAGCAGCATCGGTTCCATCCCGTGCCCCGTAGACGAGTGGAACATAGACTTAGTCGCCAGCGGGTCGCAGAAAGGGTGGATGGCCCCTCCCGGCCTCGCCATGATCAGCGTTAGCGAGCGGGCCTGGAGCGCATGCGAAGAGGCCAAGAACCCGCGCTTCTATTTCGATCTCACCGCAGCCAAGAGGTACCTGCAACGAGGCCAAACGCCCTGGACTCCGGCGGTTGGCGTTATGTTCGGGCTGGAGGCGGCGCTGGACAAGCTGATCGATGAAGGGATGGCCAACGTCCACGAACGCCACGCCAGCATCGGCAGGATGTGCCGCGAGGGCGTGAAGTCGCTTGGCCTGCGCCTCTTCGCCGACGAATCGGTGGCCTCCAATACGGTCACCGCAGTGGCCGTACCGGAGGGCGTAGAAGCCTCCGAGCTCATTGGCATCATGCGCACGGACTATGACGTTGTCCTTGCCGGGGGCCAGGCGGAGTTGGAGGGAAAGATCTTTCGTATAGGCCACCTGGGATACTGCTCGGAAAGCGATATTCAAAACGTTCTGGAATCGCTGGCGGCCACCCTTCCCCGGGCCGGTTTCCATCCGGCAAAGGCGGCAAGCAGGTGACGCCGAGAATCATCGTCTCCGATCCCATCGCCAGGGAAGGCATCGAACTCCTTTCTCGTCAGGCTGAGGTCGACGTTCGCACCGGCCTGGACAAAGAGGAGTTGAAGCGCAGCCTGCCGGAATACGACGGCCTCATCGTGAGAAGCGAGACTAAGGTCACGGCGGACATCGTGGATGCCGGCTCTAAACTCCAAGTTATTGGCCGCGCCGGTGTTGGCGTGGACAACATAGACCTGGAAGCCGCCACCCACAGAGGGATTGCCGTGGTCAACGCCCCTACAGGCAACACCATCGCCGCCGCCGAACACACGGTAGCCCTCATGCTGGCCCTTGCCCGTCACGTGCCCCAGGCCAACGCCAGCATGAGGCATGGAGAGTGGAAACGCAGCTTCTTCATTGGGACCGAGGTGCGCGGCAAGACATTGGGCATCATCGGCCTGGGCAAGGTGGGTTCGGAGGTAGCCCGCCGCGCCGCCAGCTTCGACATGCGCCTGCTGGGCTACGACCCGTATGTCTCGCCGGAGCATGCCAAGCGCCTAGGCCTGGACCTCACTTCGCTGGAAGATCTGTATGAGAACTCCGACTTCATTACCGTCCACGTCCCCATGACGGACGTGACAAAAAGCCTCATAGGTGAAGCCGAGATTGCCGTCATGAAACCCGGCGTCAGGCTCATCAACGTTGCCCGGGGAGGAATCATAGATGAAGACGCCCTTTTGAAAGCGCTGGACAAGGGCAGCATCGCCGGTGTGGCTTTGGACGTTTTCGTCAAAGAGCCTCCGGGAGAATCGCCGCTGGTCGGCCATCCCAGGGTAATCACCACCCCCCATCTGGGCGGCTCCACCACGGAGGCCCAGGCGGAAGTGGCCAGGGAAGTGGCGGAGGAGGTACTTGCCGTCCTCAACGGAAGACCGGCCAAGTCCACCGTCAATATGCCGTTCCTATCGCCGGAGGTGCAGAAGGTCGTAGCTCCTTACCTGGAGACCTCTACTGTCCTGGGGACGCTGGTCTCTCAGCTTGCCAGGGGTCAGTTCTCATCGTTGACCATCAGGTACGCCGGTGAGCTGGCCAGTTACAGCACCCCCACCCTCAGGTCCGCGGCGCTGGTGGGCTTCCTGAGCCGCGTTTCCGAGGAACGCGTCAACCTGGTCAACGCCGGTGTGCTGGCCGCTCAACGGGGCCTCCGCATCATGGAAGAGGCGGACACCGAGGCCGGAGCCTACCACGCCACTATCACCGTAGAGGTCAGCACTGACCAGGGCAGCATATCGCTGATGGGGACGCGCATCCAGAACGAGACGCACATAGTCCAGGTCAACGATTACGTGTTGGACGTGGTGCCAAGCAGCACCTATCTTCTCTTCATAGAGCACCAGGACAAGCCGGGCATGATAGGGGCACTGGGTACTCTAACCGGCAGCCACGACATCAACATTGCGTTTATGGCGGTAGGACGCAAAGCGCCGAGGGGCAAGGCCATGATGGTACTGGGTCTTGACGACCCCATGCCTGAAGAGGTGTTGAGGCAGATCAGAGACATCCCCAACATAGATAGAGTTGAGGTTATAGTTCTCTAGATATGTAGGAGTACCAATGGGCCAAATAGACACCGCCGTCGCCAAGCTCCGGCTTTTCCTTGCTGAGCTTAACAACAAGGAAACCCACTTGGACGCCCAACTCAGGCAGTTCCGCCAGCAGATGAATCGCGCTCCTCAGCAAGCTCTTTACGCGCGCCTTCCCCTTGAAGCCTCACTCAACGTCATGAGCGAAGTCCAGGAGAGGCTGGACAGAACAGAGATGGAGCGGAATCACCTGCTCATGATCAAGGAGCGGGCCAACAGGGAGTTGGAAGCGTTGCAGCTGACGCGCCAGGTTGAGGAAGCCAAGGACACGCTGGCAAAGCTGCAATCATTGCGGTCAAAAGAGGGCGAGACCGTCTCAAAGATCCAGTCCCTGGAGCAGTTCATCAACGACTACAGCCAGCGCGCGGCCAAAGCCATAACCGACCTGGCGCAACGGCGCGCCTCTGAGCAGGAGCCTGGCCCTTAGAGCCTCCCCTCCAACGGGTTGAACACCATCCCCGTCGGCAGCTTGGGGTGGAAATAGGTGGACTTCGAAGGCAACTTCTGTCCCGTCCCGACCACTGCCCGGAAGAGGTCTAGGGGAAAAGCTTTGAGGAAAAACGCCATCTGCCGTTCCCCCTTTACCACCGTTGACCAACTCTCCTCCGGATCGTGCGCATACCCCAGGTGATCCTGCAGTTCGTCACCCAGCCCATGCGTCAGGACCTGGTGCAGGACCCACCCCTCGGAATCACGCAGCGCGTCCCCTCCTGGCAGACCGCGCAGCTCGTCTCGCACCCGTTCGTTCTCCAGCTTGAGCAGATACGGACCTTCACCGTCCGGCCCCAAGAGTCCCAGCGCCACTCCCTGCGTATTCCTTATGGCATCCTCCAATTCGCCCGCGGAGACCGGCTGTGATGCGAAAGTCTGAATATCGAACACTTTCAGCAGCAGATCGCGCATCGATGTCAACGTAGGAGCGTCCATATTTCCCAGGGTGCGGTGGTAAGGCAGCACCAGCAGGCCGGGATCGTTGAACTCGATCAGGGTCATCATCACGTAGTTGAAAGCATCCTCCTCGTCCAATGCGCCCGATTGTCCACGCGCCCAGTCCCGGTATCTAAGCGCCGTCTCATACCTGTGGTGCCCGTCCGCGATGAATAGTGACGCATCCCGCAGAACGTCGTTCACCACTTCTCCCAGATGGTCTGAAGGCGCAGCCCACATGGAAAAATGTTCGTCCCCGTACTGGGCGACGGCGTCGGGTTCTCTTTCCGCCAGGGCCAGCATCGCCTCCCTGATCCTGCCTTTGCCATCGCGGTAAAGCGACATAATGGGGCTAATGTTGGCCCGGCAGGCCTGCATCAACCGGAACCTATCCTCCTTGGGGGCGGCCTGCGTCTCTTCATGTGGAAGCACCACCCTGCTTTCGTACTCCTCCAGTTGAACGGCGGCAGTGAGACCCCACCTCTCAAACAACTCGCCCCTGTGGGTGAAGCTGTGCCTAAGCACATAGAAGCAGGGGGGTTCGTCCCTTACCAGCACGCCTTCCCTTTGCCAGGCACTAAACCTTTCGGCAGCCTTTTCATAGCTGGCTGGGGCTTCCCCCTCGGGCAGTTCCAGGTGTATGGCGTTGTGAGGCTCGCTGTTTCTCAGTGCCTCTTGGTCGTCAAGCGAGATCACGTCGTACGGGGGGCAGATGAGCTTGCCAAGAGCAGCCTCAGAAGAGTAGCGGACGCCACGGAACGGTCTAACATTTGCCATCAAAGACTCCCTACTTGCGGATATCTACAGTATATCAACTCATAGGCACAACGGACTTCACTTGATATACTTTCTTTAAGCGCTTGAAAGGGACTCTCAATGGCAGAATTCTCCACTGAACTGCGTATACAGCAGCTTAGAGAAGAGATAGATGGTCACAACTACCGCTACTACGTTCTGGACGATCCGGTAGTCAGCGACGCCCATTACGACGACTTGATGAAACAGCTCAGGGAGTTGGAGGCGGAGCACCCCGAGCTTGTAACGCCCGACTCCCCTACTCAGCGTGTTGGCGCTGCACCCTTGGAAGGCTTCGACGAGGTGGTGCACCCCTCTCCCATGCTCAGCCTGGCCAACGCCTTCGATATGGACCAGCTCAGAGCATGGCACAGAAGGGCAGAAGACCTGCTGGAAGGCGCTGGTTTCGATATGGTCTGTGAGTTGAAGATAGACGGCCTCGCCGTTGCCCTTACCTACGAAGACGGCCGGTTGGTGCGAGGCGCCACACGCGGCGACGGCCTCCACGGGGAAGACGTTACTTCTAACCTCCGCACTATCAAATCCATCCCTCTCCTGGTCAGGGGAAACGGCATTCCACTGCGCTTTGAGGTGAGGGGCGAGGTGTACTTCCCCAAGTCCGGGTTTCTGAAGCTAAACGAAGAGCGAGTTGCCCAGGGAGAAGCCCCCTACGCCAACCCCCGCAACACGGCGGCGGGCTCCTTGCGCCAGCTTGATCCCAGGGTCACATCTTCCCGGCCCCTTGACATCTTTATCTATTCCCTTGGCTACGCTGAAGGCGGCGTAGTGCCGGATACTCACTGGGCAATCCTGGAATACCTGAAGGAGCTGGGCTTCAAGACCAACCCGGCCAACGCCGTCTGCTCCACCCTGGAAGACGTCGAGGCCTACTACCGGGACTGGCTGGAGAACAAGGAGTCCCTTGACTACGGCGTAGATGGCGCCGTAGTCAAAATAGACCCGCTGTCGTACCAGAGGCATCTGGGCAACGTTGGCCGCGAGCCGCGCTGGGCCATTGCCTACAAGTTCCCCGCCACACAGGAGATAACCCGCCTGCTCGAAATTCGCGTGAACGTGGGCCGCACGGGAAGCCTGAACCCGTACGCAGTATTGGAGCCCGTGAACGTGGGCGGCGCTACCGTCAAAATGGCTACCCTGCACAATGAGGACGACATCCGCCGCAAGGACATACGCGTCAACGACTGGGTGGTGGTGGAGCGCGCCGGCGAAGTCATACCCCAAGTGGTCGGCCCCGTCGTCTCGCGGCGCAGCGGGGAGGAGCGCGAGTTCGAAATGCCGCGGAACTGCCCGGATTGCGGCGCGGCAACGGCCCGTCCCGAGGGCGAGGCCATGACCTACTGTTTCGATACGGCCTGCCCCGCCCAGTTTGCCCGGCTGTTCATGCACTTCGTCAGCCGCGGCGCAATGGATATAGAGGGCATGGGAGAACGACTGGCCCTGGCCGTCATTGACGCCGGCCTTGTGAAGGACGTCGGTGACTTGTACTCCATAACCAGAGAGCAGTTGCTCTCCCTGGAAAGAATGGGCGAGAAAAGCACCGATAACCTGATACGAAACAT
>CAYVEN010000072.1:0-8579 GCA_964450505.1 uncultured Dehalococcoidia bacterium
GAAGAGGAATGGCACGTCGGCGGCGCGCCGTCGAGCCTGGCGTTCGTCGGAGTCGGCGCCTCGAGCGACGAGCACGATGAAGGTCACGATGATCACGAAGAAGAAGGTCACGACGATCACGGCCACGACCATCATGGGCACGACCACGGTCCTCTGGATCCCCACTTCTGGTTCGATCCGAACCGGGTGAAGATCGCAGTCAACGACATAGCTGCCCTGTTTTCGGCGCAGGACCCTGACAACATGGGTGTCTACCTTCAGAACGCCTTAGAATACGGGCAACAACTCGACGAGCTCCACATCTGGATCCAGGATCAGCTCAGTGTGGTGCCGCAGGAGCGCAGGCTGCTGGTTACATCCCATGACACCTTTGCCTACTTTGCGGCCATCTACGGGTTTGAGGTCATTGGCGCGCTAATTCCCTCCTTGGCGCCTGACGTGGAGCCCTCTGCGGAGCATTTGGCGGGACTGGTAGAGGTGATCCGTGAGCACAACGCGCCTGCAGTGTTCAGCGAAACGACGGTCAGCGGAAGGCTGCCGGAGGCCCTGGCAAGAGAGACCGGAGCGGAGCTTTTCCAGCTCTATGCGGACTCCCTGGGCGAAAGGGGTAGCCCAGCCGGTACGTACCTAGGTATGATGAGATCAAACGTAGAAACGCTTGTTGAGGCGTTGAATTAAGGGATCAAAGAAATATGCGTAGCAACGCAAATTGCAAGGAGGCGAGATGACAACAGAGTTGAAGGCCTATTCGGTAAAGCTGCGGAAGATGGTGACTATCAAGGACCCGGAGATAGTGACCCTGAAGAATGGACGGAAGGCTGTCCGCGGTGTTGCGTCAGAAGATCCGACCAGCAAGGTCACCAGAATAGTGAGTGACAAACAAGCGGAAGAGATTCAAGGGAAGCTTGGCTGATCGGGGCCGCCTCCAACTAGACAAGATTCAGCATTGAAGCCTTGGCCCTGGAGTTCTAAGGCTTAGGGCGTCGCATTCAGGAGTCGCCGGTGGAGGAGGTCCTGCGCCGGCGACTCGCAGAGGTGGAAGACCGGCCGCTCCAATAGCTCAAAGGGACAGAGCCACGCCCTTCCAAGGCGCAGGTTGCAGGTTCGAGTCCTGCTTGGGGTAGCCAGCAATCAAATCACGTGGACGGAGGATTGACATGGAGTATGCATTAATCAACTGGCTAGACGCCCAAAAGCATCCCGAAATCCCAGCAACGCACGCTGCGAGGATAGCGCCAATAGAGGCAACCACCGTCGGTGTGGTTATGGAGAAGAACGACAACTACATCACAATTGCACAGACAATCTTCGAGGAAACTGAAACCTCGCCCAGCCAAACCCAACACTTGATAAGTATACCCAAGCCCTGGGTAAAAGAGTATCAAACACTTGCTTTAACCTCGGGCTAAGTGTAGTCGAGATGAACACTACGTTTTAGGAGTATCACACTGGGGTGTGCGTGCGGTCAGGCCGGCGAGACCTCACTGAGACGCCCGGTAGCGCAATCGCACAACACCCACACATACGGCAACAGTAACGGAGCAGACTTTCACCCTCTCTGCTGAGCGCAACTGTAACTTAACGCAATCTCTGCTTGAGTATCCGGAGAAGCCAAGCGCTCCTTCTCCGGAACGGACCACACAGAACAAGCTCCGATAGGCGTCACTGCCGTGGGCCATGGCATGTGCTAAAATGGCGAACGGTGAGCGGGCGTAGCTCAGTTGGCAGAGCATTTGCTTCCCAAGCAAAGGGTCGAGGGTTCGAATCCCTTCGCCCGCTCCACTTCTTCCATGCACAACCGCCGCTTTCCCCAGTGCCCGACTACCAGTGCGTTAGCATATCGGGCGCTAATCGCAATAAAAAAGTCACCGATGTTAGGCACACACCGATAGCAGTCCGTGTGGTACCATGTGGCCGACGCGGATCGGCCGTTTCACGAACCTCGCAACTTGCAAGGAGGAAAGCAATGATAGGTAGGATGTTGGGAGCCGCCCGGTTAAATTCAGCGACCTACGAAGACGTGGAAAAGGACGGAAGCGCGACCTTACAGGCGCTCTTGATAGTGATTGCCGTCACCGTTGTCAGCTTCGTTGGAAGGCTTCTAAGCGGCGGAGACGATATCAACGTGATCACAGCGCTGATCGAAGGCTTAGTGCTAGGCGTAGCGGGCTGGGCCATATGGGCGCTGGTAACCTGGATGGTCGGGGTAACAATATTCAAGACAGAGCAGACCGAAGCAGACTGGGGGCAGCTGGCGCGCGGCTTGGGGTTCGCGCAGACCCCGAAACTCCTGTACGTGTTTGTCTTCGTACCGTATGTCGGCGGGGTCATAGGCCTGGTCGCGTTCATCTGGTCGTTCGCATGTATGATTGTTGCCGTACGGCAGTGCCTGGACTACACATCAACGTTGCGGGCGTTCTTCGTGATCCTGATCTCCTTCATTCCCGTGGCTATTCTCTACATCATCGTCGCAATAGTAGTCTTCCCAATAACGGGCAATAACGGTGAAACACAATAGCCTTAGGGCTGGTGGTGCAGCCGTCCTATAGCTCTGCTCACATCACTCCCTTCCCTCCGGCTACGCTCAGGGTGAGCGGGAGAGGAAGCCGCACGGCATGACGGACGGGGGCAGTGTGTAGTAACATCGGGGGTAAATCAGTAGGAGGAACGCACATGGCCCTAACACTCGCCGAAGCCAACCGTATTCTAGAAGGCGCCGTTGCCAAGGCAGAAGAGCTTGGCATCAAGGTAAACGTAGCCGTCTGCGACGGGGGAGGAAGGCTCAAGGCCTTCGCCAGAATGGACGGCGCGGGCTGGGCCGGCATGTACGGCTCCCAGGGCAAAGCCGTGGCCTCCGCCGCCACGGGCAGAGCCAGCGGCGTCCTCCAGGAACGTGCCGACACACCCATCTACAGGGGCATTGTCGCCGCAGAAGGGGGGCACATGATCCTGAGCAAGGGCGCTGTACCAATCATCCGCGACGGTGAGATTATCGGCGCTTGCGGCGTGGGCGGCGGCACCGCCGACGAAGACGAGGTGTGCGCCAGCGCCGGCGTATCCCTGGTCACCGACTAGAGTCCGGCCAGCGGCACGTTCAGCTCACCCAGCTTAGGAGAAGCAGATGGCAGGTCGTTTACAGGACAAAGTGGCAATCATTACAGGCTCCGCCACCGGGATAGGCCGCGCCGGAGCCAGGCTCTTCGCCTCCGAAGGCGCCAAGGTCGTAGTCGCCGACCGCAACGATGCGGAGGCCGAGAAAACCGTAGCGGGCATCAGAGAAAACGGGGGCGAGGCCATCTTCATCCATACCGACGTCTCCAAGTCCGACCAGGTGCAGGACCTGATCAGCGCCACTATAGAAAGCTACGGCAAGCTGGACGTCATGGTGAACGGCGCAGGGATGCTCATCCGTACCCAGTCTCGTCTCGCCGATATCTCCGACCTGGAGTGGGACCTCTCATTGAACACCAACCTGAGGGGTGTGTTCTACGGCTGCAAGTACGCCATCCCGCACATGATGGAGAATGGCGGCTCCATAGTTAACATCTCCTCCAGCGCGGGCATAGGCCCTACGCCTCGCGCCGCCTCTTACGGTGTGAGCAAGGCGGGAGTAATCAACCTCACTCTGACCGCGGCCCGTGAATACGCCGAAGACGGGATCAGGGCCAACGCCATAGTCCCCGGCCTCATCGACACACCGCAGGCCAGAGGCAGCACCGGCAGCAAGGAACGGTTCGAGCAGAGGTCCAACGAGGTGGCTCTAGGGCGCGCCGGACGGCCTGACGACGTCGCCAACCTGATGCTGTTCCTCGCCTCCGACGAATCGTCGTTCATCACCGGCGGAGCCTACGTCATAGACGGCGGCGGCTCCGTGGGAAGCTGGTCGGACCTACGCAAAGAAGGGTAAGGCGCCATGCCGCCCACGGTAATCAGCAACGCCACCATCGTCACCGGCGATGCCCAACGCAGCATTCACTACGACTCCGCCATAGCGGTCCAAGACGGCGTTATCGCCGCTATTGGGCCCACTGACGAGGCGCTAAGCCGGTACCCGTCGGCGGAGGTGGTCAACGGCAGCGGCAGGGCGGTCTTCCCCGGCTTCATCAACTGCCACGCACACCTCACCGCCACCATAGACCGCGGCATCACCGACGACTTCGGCTTTCCATTTCCCTTCCGGTTCCCGGAGAACGTTCGCTCCTTCCTCAGCGATGAAGAGGTCGGGGTCATGGCCATGCTTGGAGCCATCGAGTGCATCCGCACCGGCAGCACGGGCACGGCGGAGGTCGCGGAGGGCATAGAGCGGTACGCCGAGTCGATAGTGGCCAGCGGATTGCGCTGGTTTCTTGCCGAGTGCAGCGGCGACGGCGTGACCGGCCCGGGATACAAGCCCGGTGAGCCGATCACCGAGTTCTCCGAGGCACGCCGCGAGCAGGCTATGGAGCGCGGCACACACCTCTTCGAAAAGTGGCACGGCCACGACAACGGGCGTGTCCGGTGCATGACAGGCGTCACACTGGTGGAGACCAGCTCGCCCGACCTGCTGCGCCAGGTGCGTGAGCTGGCCGAGCGGTACGACTGCGGCTACACCATCCATCTTGACCAGAGCCGCCTGGAGGTTGAGACGGTGCTGCGGATGCACGGCATGCGTCCCGCGAGCTACCTTGCCGCCAACGATTTCCTGGGCCCCAGGCTGGTAGCGGCGCACTTGCGCTACCCCGATGAGTCCGAAATAGCCCTTCTGGGCCAGTCCGGCATCGCGGTATCCCACCAGCCCGCAATGGCGGCTCGCCGCGCCGTAATACCTCCCACACCGGCCCTGCGCGACGCCGGCTGCACCATTGGCATGGGCACCGACAACAATACGCAGGACATGGTCGAGGTGATGCGCATCGGGATGCTAACGGAGCGCATACTCCGCGACGACCCGGCCAACCCGCAGCCAGAGGACGCCCTGGAAATGGCGACGATGGGCAGCGCCAAAGCGCTGGGCATGGAGAGCACCATCGGTTCCCTGGAAGTGGGCAAGAAGGCGGATCTGGTTATCGTGAACACCATGCGCTCCAACCTGGCGCCCAACATGCGGGTGGTGTCCTCTTTTATCAACAACGGCCAGCCATCGGACATAGAGTCGGTGATGGTGGACGGCAAGTTCGTAATGCGGCAGGGCAAGGTCATAACCGTAGACGAAGAGGCCATTGTCCGCGAGGCCGACCGCATAGGGCGGCGCGCCTGGCGGAGACTGACCGAGAAGTACCCCAACGTGGAATTTCCAGTATCGCTGGCGCCGGAGTAGCGAGTACGGGCGGGCAAGCGGAATGCTCCCCTACCGCCACCCCTGGGTGCCCGCCTGCGCGGGCAAGACGGGGGAGAACCGCGCGTGGTCACGCCTCTGTTGCCCCCCATCCTAACCTTCCCCCACAGAGGGGGGAAGGGACTTTTCGGTTACGCAAAGGTCTCCCTTCGCAGGAACGATGAATGACGGGCGATGGGGCTTACCTGTACATGACAAAGGAGTCCAGGGAGTTGTCGGCGTGCGCCCACTCCACGTCTACCGCGGCCACCTGGGCGCGGGGAGGGCCTATACGCAACTCTTGCAACAAGCTCTCCAGGTCTTCCCTGGGGCCCTCCACGCATACTTCAACCTCTCCCCCAGGCAGATTGCGCGTCCAGCCTACAAGCTCCAGGCGCAGGGCATGGTAGTTAACAAAGCGTCTGAATCCCACCATCTGGACGCGTCCATGGATGACGGCCATCAGCTTCGCCTTGGTCTTCACGGTACTGTTCTGTTCCATTGGTAGACTCCTGCAAGCAGCCGGCTAACCCGCCGCGCCCACGAATCTCAAAACAATTGAGGGTGACGTGCTGGACGCCACCCTCAATTGTGCTCATGCTAGGTTTGTAGATGTGGAATCCGGCCTATTAGTTCAACGAAGCCCTGAACTCAGTCCTCTCCGGATTGTAGCTGGATAGAGCGGTGTAGCCCACCTGGGCAGCAAGCTCGCCCGTGTTCTCCAGATAGTAGTCCACAAACGCCTGCAACTCAGGACTGTTCTTCAACTTCTCAGTGTTTACGTAGATGAAGATTGGCCGCGCCAATGGCGAATACGAACCGTCAGCCACCGTCGCGTCGCTGGGAACCACGCATCCGTTACCGCCGTCTACTCCGATCACCTTCAGCTTGTCCTCGTTCTGCGCGTAGTACGCATACCCGAAGTAACCCAGAGCGTTGGTGTCTCCCGATATCCCCTGCACCAGTACGTTGTCGTCTGCGCTGGCCGTGTAGTCGTCTCGCGACACACCTTCGTCTCCGTTGATCTCATCCGTGAAGTAGTCGAACGTCCCAGAGTCCGTGTCGGGTCCGTACAGCCTGATCGCCTCGTCCGGGAAGCTGCTCCTCACCTGGTTCCAGTTGTTCACCTCAGAACCGGGCTCCCAGATCATGTTCAACTCTTCCACCGTCAGACAGTCCACAAACGTGTTCTCTTTGCTCACCATCACCGCCAGACCGTCCAACGCCACCGTGAGCTCTAAGTACTCTATGTTGTTGGCCTGCGCCTGCTCCGCTTCCGAGTCCTTGATCGGCCTGGAGGCGTTCGATATGTCCGTCTCGCCTACCGTGAACCGCTTGAACCCGCCGCCCGTGCCGGATATGGAGACGTTAACCTGCACGTCGGGATGTATCTTGCTGAACTCCTCAGCTACCGCTTCGGAGATCGGGCCAACCGTGCTGGAGCCGTCTATCTCTATCACTCCGCTCAAGCCGTTGAGGGCTGCATTGACCCTGGCCCTTTCCGGTACATAGTTAGGCAGAGGAGTGTAGCCCACCTGGGCTGCAAGCTCACCCGTGTTCTCCAGATAGTAGTCTATGAACACCTGCAACTCAGGACTGTTCTTCAACTTCTCAGTGTTTACGTAGATGAAGATTGGCCGCGCCAATGGCGAATACGAACCGTCAGCCACCGTCGCGTCGCTGGGAACCACGCATCCGTTACCGCCGTCTACTCCGATCACCTTCAGCTTGTCCTCGTTCTGCGCGTAGTACGCATACCCGAAGTAACCCAGAGCGTTGGTGTCTCCCGATATCCCCTGCACCAGTACGTTGTCGTCTGCGCTGGCCGTGTAGTCGTCTCGCGACACACCTTCGTCTCCGTTGATCTCATCCGTGAAGTAGTCGAACGTCCCAGAGTCCGTGTCGGGTCCGTACAGCCTGATCGCCTCGTCCGGGAAGCTGCTCCTCACCTGGTTCCAGTTGTTCACCTCAGAACCGGGCTCCCAGATCATGTTCAACTCTTCCACCGTCAGACAGTCCACAAACGTGTTCTCTTTGCTCACCATCACCGCCAGACCGTCCAACGCCACCGTGAGCTCTAAGTACTCTATGTTGTTGGCCTGCGCCTGCTCCGCTTCCGAGTCCTTGATCGGCCTGGAGGCGTTCGATATGTCCGTCTCGCCTACCGTGAACCGCTTGAACCCGCCGCCCGTGCCGGATATGGAGACGTTAACCTGCACGTCGGGATGTATCTTGCTGAACTCCTCAGCTACCGCTTCGGAGATCGGGCCAACCGTGCTGGAGCCGTCTATCTCTATCACTCCGCTCAATGTGCTCTGCGGGGCCTGCGTAGGTGTGGGTGCGGGAGCCGTAGACCCGGTGTCCGTGGGTGTCCGAGGTGTAGGTGTGGGTGTCGGATCATCGCTACTGCAAGCGAGCGTTAAACCGAGGATCAGCGCCCCGGCCACAAGGACAAGAAGTCCGCGAACCTTAGATAAATTTGTCAAACCATCCCTCCTGTTAAATCTTTTGGTCTGCCGTTGTTTCCTAGCCAAAATCCTGGCTGCTAAAGTGACGTCTCCCTTGCGATTCGTCCCAGCAGAGCTCACAGGCCCAGAGCCAGTCCTCCTTGGCCAGATAGACCTCATCACGCAGGAACGAACTCACCGGGATTTCAATGGGTCTGCTACACCTGGAGCACCGGGAAGTGAGGGTCTGCTGCATGAAGAGCAACCCAAGAACGCTCCCTATCAAGCTTTTGATACGGTCTCCGATAGACTTCCGTTCCTGGCCCTCGTCCTGCCCCAGGCTATGTTCAGAACCGCCGTCGTTGCCGTTTCCGTCGTTCTGCAGGCTTGCTACAATTTCGGGACCGGCCGGTTTCAAGACCATAGGAACCCCCCAAAGCTTGTCCTTCTCGCTCAACCTTGTTTTCAGTTCAGTTCGTGACACAGGCAGCACTCCGTTCCTAGTGCCATTCAAGCTAGCACGGTTTGTTGAACACTCTTTTAACAAGGTGTTAAAGGATTGTTAGCAGGTATTAAAAGGCGGATAGGTACTGGATACCCGCCTCCGCGGGTATGACGGGGGGGGGGGGTGGGTTGGAGGCAGGCGGGTACACGAGGCGTGACCAAGGACGGTTCACCCCCATCTCAATCTTCCCCCATCAAGGGGGAAGAGGTTTGCGTGCCGGGTACAGGTCAGGGCAACCACGAGGGTTACCCCTACGGTTCCCCCATCGACACCTGGATGCCCTAAACTCACAAACGAAGTGCAACACTTGGTTAAGGTGTTGTCATGGGAAAAA
>CAYVEN010000073.1:0-8282 GCA_964450505.1 uncultured Dehalococcoidia bacterium
CCGAGTAGCCGTATATCCTGCTCAGCCAGTCGGTCTGATAGAGGCGGTGGGCCCTCATCATGGGCGTGGCCGGATGCTCCTCCAGCGGAGTGTAGCGGGCGGGTCGGAACGGCTGGTAGTAGACGCGCTTGAAGCCCCACTCGCCGTATAGCTGCGTCATGCGCTGGTAGATGTCCCAGTCCGATTCATCGGCTGCGCCAACGACCATCTGGGTAGCCTGCCCTACCGCGCCGCCCTTGCCCTCGTCCTTTATCAAGCGGTGTATGGCCGACATCGGATCCAGTATGTGCGACTGGTAGTCCTTCATTGTGCTCAGGCGCTCCATGTGGGCATGGGACGGGGTCTCTATGTTGATCGACAAACGCGTGCCCAGGCGGTAGGCCGCCTCCAGGTACTCCTCCGTTGCGCCCGGCATAACCTTGAGATGGATGTACCCCTTGAACTTGTAGCGGTTGCGCACAACGTCCACCACATCTATCAGTTTGCTCATAGTCTTGTCCGGGCTGCCCGATATACCGGAGCTGAGGAACAGGCCGTCCACGGTATGTCTGCCGTGCATCTCCATGAACAGCTTGGCCAGCTCGTCTACTTTGAACCCGTACCGCCTGCGGGGCACCCAGGTGCTGTTGGGGCAGTAGAAGCAGTCGTATTTGCAGACGTCGGTGAACATAACCCGCATCAGTGAGATGGTCTTGCCGCCGGGCATGATCGCCTTGTAGACTCCCGCCGGCATGTCGCGGTTTCTGGACTGGGAGTAGGCGTTCCTGGGCATGTTGAAGCGGCGCGCCGCATCCTCCGATAGCACGTCGTCCCCTGCCATACCTCCCAGCAGCCGCAGTTTGTCATAGGCGTCCGGCGCGGTCCTAACCAGCATAATGACCTCCTGAAAAAGAACTAGCGTTCTATTTGATGGCGTTAGGGATAGCTCTGTCAAGGGGTCTTTGACATGCTCCAAGTTTTTGGCTTTTCGGGGAGAGTCCGAGGGGCTGCGGCGGATAATTGTTTCCAACGTTATGTCTAGTTGCAAGGCTAAAAACGGGCCAAATTTTTTTGAGTATGAGAAACAAATCCAAAAACCGTTAAGAGCGTGACGGGGGAGGAGGCGGACAGGAGGTAGTTTTTCGGTAGTGTTCATGAATAGAGGATAAGGGTAGAGCGCAAGCGTGAGGAAGTGGCGAATGTCTGAGCTTCAAGCTGAGGTCCCATAAGATGGCGCAGGCCATCAGCGGGCTTATTTTGCCCTGCCCCATCCCCGTATCAAATACGGGGCAGGCTCTAACCTTCCCTCACAGAGGGGGGGAAGGGACGTTAGGGTATAATGCAAAGCAAAGAGGATTGAAGATGAAACCCATCGAAGCAATTGTTTTCAACTACCAACGGACTCATGAGCGCGCCATAGGTGTGGTCAGCGAGCTGTCCGACGGTCAACTCAAGTGGCGTCCCAACCTGACTGCGCCATCCATTGGCTTCCATATCTGGCACATGGCGCGATGGGCCGATGACCTCGTAGAGACTATCAAGGGGCCAGGAAACCAGATCTGGCAAAGGGAAGGAGTTGCTGAGACCTGGGGGCTGATTCCCGAGCAATTTAGGCCAAGCGGAGACCGGCGTAGGTATGGATGACGATATGTCCGCGAGCTTGGGATTGCCTACAAAAGATGTGATTTTGGACTACGTTAGAAGAACATTCTCGGCAGCAAATGAAGCCGTGTCATCCATCAGCGAAAGCTCTTTCCACACGTCTCGTTATTCAAGGGGCCACGGAGAAGAGCAGCTTATTGGAGACGTGGTGGTAAGCGCAATCACTCATAACAACCGCCACCTGGGAATGATGGAAGCCATTAGAGGTTTGCTGGGTATGCCAGGCACAGCGACTGTGTGACGCCGGAAGCTACGCCGCTTCCACGTCGCTGAGGTCTGCCAGGAGCAGGTACGGTTCGCCCCACTGGCTGTCATCGCCCAGGCTCCATTCGCCGGAGTGGTCAGATGGCATCAGTCGCAGGCCGTAGTCGCCGCCGTGCACCAGAAACGAGAACCCTGAGCCTGAATCGCCGACCTTGGCGCAGAGCGCATCACAGGGGGAGCCGTCCTCATCGCTGCACCAACCAGTGACCAGGCACCAGCCGTAGGAACCGTCCGGCCGCTCCACCCTAACGCGGGACACTCGCCACGGCTCTTCCATGGCTTCAAAAACCTGCTGTGGATGGTAGTCGCAGTTTGGGCTGGGTTCCACTTCCACGGTTATAATCATCTAGCTTTCCAGCGCCGCCTTGAGCTGATTGTCAAGCGTGGGCAACCACTGCTCTAACGGTGTGCTCAGGGGAACCGTGATCTCAATCATGCCGGCCTCGCCTTTCCTCACGGAGCCGGGGTCCTCCTTGGCCAGGTCAACTCGTATACTCTCGCGGTCGATTCCGTAGCCGTCGGTAACCTCAAAGATGAGGCCCATGTCTGACATGGAGATGATCTCTTCCATGACAGCCTCAGGAGACAGGAGGCAGGAACCCCGCCCAGGGCCGCGCCTGTTCAAAAGCGGCGGAGGCCTGCAGAACGGTTGCTTCATCGCCCTTGTGGCCAATTATCTGCAAGCCCACCGGCATACCGGCGCTGTTGAAGCCGCAGGGAACGCTGGATGCGGTGTGCCCGCTCATGTTTATGGGGAACGTGAGCGGCGTGAAGCCCCAGAACGCGCCCACCTCCTTGCCGTCGATGAGGGTGGGACGCTCCTCCACTGGGAAGGCCGCCGTGGCCAAGGTAGGCGTAAGGAGCAGATCGTATTGAGTCACTATGTTGTTCATTTGGTAACGATGCCATTCCAGACCGTGCAAAGCCGAAGCGAGCCTGGAAGCGGGCCATGTCACCGCCTCTTCCAGCATCTCCCTGAGCTGGTCGGTGTACTCATCAGCGCGGGTTTCCAGCAGCTCGATATTCACAGCGGCGTAGTCGGAAAGCCAGATGATCATGAATATGTTGCGCAGATTATCGTGGTCTATGGGAACGTCGGCCTCCTCCACGGTTGCGCCAAGCTCTTCAAAGACATGGGCGGCCTCTTCAGTGATGCGGCGCACTTCCGGGTCTATCGCCAGCGACCCCATATCAGGGCTCCAGCCTATCCTCAGCCCGGCAACGCCCTTGTCCAGATTAGCCGAAAAGTCCGGCGGGTCTTCCTGCAGAGCGATGGCATCCTCCGGGTCAGGACCGGCCATGACCTGGAGCAACAGGGCCGTATCCCTCACGGTGCGGGTCATAGGGCCGTTTTGGGAGAACTGTCCCCATCCACCGGGACCCTTGTAAGGCCTGGCCACCCTACCCTGCGTGGGCTTGATGCCAAACGTCCCGCAGAGACTGGACGGGATGCGTATGGAACCTCCGCCGTCGCTGCCCTGTGCCAGAGGGTGCAGTCCGGCGGCAAGGCCGGCGCCGGCGCCTCCGCTGGAACCTCCCGACGTACGGTTCGTGTCCCAGGGGTTGCGGCACGGCTCGCCCAGCCTGTTCTCGGTAGTAGCGGAAGCGCCGAACTCAGGGGTATTGGTCTTGCCCAGAATAACGGCTCCCGCCTCTTTGATGCGCCGCACGACCGGCTCGTCGTTCTGCGGCACAAAGTCTTTGAACAACAAGGAACCCCTGGTCGTGCGCACTCCCTTGGTCAAGTTGAGGTCCTTGATGGAGATGGGGATGCCGTGCAGCGGGCCCAGCGTCTCGCCGGACTGGATGGCGGCCTCCGCCTGGCGAGCGTCTTGCAACGCTTCGTCGGCTGTGACGGTGAGATAGGCGTTTAGGTTAGGATCCAAAGCCTCTATGCGCCGCAGATAAAGTTCGGTCAGCTCCACAGGCGAGACCTGTTTGGACGCCATCATGTCGCGCAGCTTCCAAGCCGGGGTAAAAGCTAGTTCCTGATCAGTAGTCATACGTGCCTCCCTACCTATTGGCAGCACTAGTCTAGTTTCTTGAAAGCGCCACTGCAACAGTTGGATAACGGGTCGTTAAGGATTATCATAGCCTGGTATTCATACGGAGGGAGAGATGCTGAAGAGATTTACCATACCAGAAGAGGATATGTTGTTGGTGCAGGAAGCCGACCTTCACCGGACGGTAAGCGCCATATTCCAAAAATTGAACGTGCCACAAGCCGATGCCGATGTTGGAGCAAGCGTGCTGGTCTCCGCCGACCTAAGGGGCATAGACAGCCACGGAGTATCCAACCAGCTGCGCAAATACGTAGCCGACTACAACGGCGGACTCCTAAATCCACGACCCAACGTAAGAATAGTGAGGGAGACTCCGGCCACGGCCAACATAGACTCCGACGGAGGACTGGGAATCATCACAACGCCCGCAGCCATGGAAGTCGCCATCCGAAAGGCGGAAAGCACGGGGATAGGAATGGTCACGGTGCACAACGGCAAGCACCTGGGCATGGCTTCTTATCATGCAATGATGGCGCTGGAGCACGACATGATAGGCGTGTGCATGACGAGCACCCGTCCATCCGTACTGCCGACGTTTGGCCGGGAGCCGCGCCTGGGCACCAATCCCATTGCAGTAGCTGCGCCGGCGAAGAACGAACCTCCGTTTGTGCTGGACATGGCTACCAGCGCTGTTGCCTCTAACAAGTTCGATCTGGCAAAGAGACTGGAGGTCGACGTGGAGGGCGGCTGGCTCTCCGACGAGAGCGGAACTCCCATCATGGCGCCCACTCCCCTCCCCGACGTGTACCACGGACTGCCACTGGGCGCCACCAGAGAGTTGGGGTCGCACAAGGGATACGGTCTGGGCGTAGTGGTGGATATCCTGTGCGGCATCCTCTCAGGGAACGGCTCCGGCATGACGGCGGGAGCTGTAGGCAACTATTCCCACATGGTAGCGGCCTATCGCATAGACGCTTTCGCTCCTGCTGATCAGTTCAAGGAGATGATGGATGAACTCATGCGAACGCTGAGGGAGACGCCACCGGCCCCGGGCCACGACCGCGTGCTTTATCCAGGACTTCCCGAGTTCGAGGTGGAGAGAGCGCGCAAAGCCAATGGCATCCCGCTGCACCGCGAGGTGGTCGATTGGTTCAGCGACATCTGCGGGGAATTGGACATACCTCTTTTACAGGCCGGGTAATCAGGACGCACATGCAGGCATGCAACATGCAACGGGGGCTATTGACTAAACACGTTTTCTGAGATATACCCTAATCGATGCCGCGCCGCAGTATGGATAGGCGCGCAGTACAGTTGCATCTAAGCTTGAAGGAGGCGAGATGGCTAGCGATTTGAAAGGTTTTGTTGAGGACGCCAAAAAGCTGATCGGCCAGGAGGTTGACGACGTTGCCCCAGGCACGGATCTGGCTGACTGGCTGACTATTCGTCGATTCTGCGCAGCGTTGGGCGACCCCAACCTGCTCTACAAAGACCCCAGCAGCGGGGTTGCTACCAAGTACAACAGCATGATTGCTCCTCCCACCTTTGTGGTCGCGGTGAGGACTCCCAACTCGGCTGGCCCGTACGTCAACAAGCAGTACGGCGTTTCTCCATTTCTCACCCGCGCCTCCTTTGAATGGTCCGACATAATCCGCGTCGGTGACCGACTGAACAGCAGCATCAAAGTCAGCGGCGCAGGAAACGCCGGTTCGGCCTGGGGGCACGATGCCGCCCACGTGGAGTCGTCCGTTGTGTACCGCAACTCCTACGGAGGTCTCGTTGGCTGCGCTACGGGAGTCAACACCATGGTGGCTTACGAGCGCGGCAAGGATATGATAGAGCCCAGGGAGATCTACCGCTATTCCGACGAGGAAATCAGCCAGATAGAGAACGACATCGAAGCCGAACCCGAACCACGCGGCAAGCTGCTGCGCTACTGGGACGACGTGGAAGTCGGCGAGAAGCTGCCTCAACTGGTCAAGGGGCCCCTGACTCTGTCCGACATGATGGCCTGGGTAGTGGCAGAAGCCAAGTCACTGGCCCTGGGCGCCCTTGTCTACCACGACTTGAAGGATAAGTACCCGGGTAGAGTAGTGACCAACCCAACCACCAACTGGCCCTACTGGGACGCCGACCAGAGCTTTGAGGACATCCTCTCCTGCCAGGAGATGGGCTTCAAGTCGCCTCCAAGCCGCGGCATCCAGCGCGTTGCCTTGGCGGGACAGGTGCTGACCCACTGGATGGGCGACGACGCTTTTGTCCGCAGCCTCGATATCTGTGTACCGGAGCACTGGCTGTACGGCGACACAATGTGGCTCAACGGTGAAGTGACCCAGAAGCGCACCGAGCAGGTTGGATCCGAGACGTACTTTGCCGCAGACGTGAAGATCTCCGGAGTCAACCAGCTAGGCACCACTGTGGCGGAAGGCACGGGAACCGTGTATCTGCCCAATCCAGGCCACCCGGTAACTCTGCCCATCCCTCACTAAGAGGCGAAGGAAGGGCAAAGTGAACCCGGGGTGGTATTAATCACGGTGGATATGGTAAAAGCGGCAGCTCATTGATTCTTGGGCTGTCGCTTTGTATTATCGAGCTAGTATGGCTGAACGTTATGTTGCGAGGTGAAAGATGAGCGGAGCGCTTGAAGGGGTGCGAATCATAGACTCCACTACCATGGTTGCCATGCCAACGGCGTTGCACATCATGGCCGATATGGGAGCGGAGGTTATCAAGGTTGACAGCCATACCCTTTTCAGAACAGAGGGCGGGGTATTCCCGGAAAACGAGCCGGGAGAAAGGCATTGGGATAGGGACGGCAGCTTCAACACACTGCAGAGAAGCAAGATCGGTTTAACCCTCAATCTCAAAGAGGATGACTCCGTCAGAGCCTTCAAAGACATAGTCAGGGTGTCGGACGTTATCATCGAAAACAACCGGGCCGGCACCATGGACCGCCTTGGCCTGGGCTATGAAGAGCTCCGTCAGATCAAACCTGACCTGATATATCTATCCAATACGGGGTTCGGATATACGGGCCCCTGGCGGCAGTATGCAGGAATAGGCAGAATGTTCGAGCTTACGTGCGGTCTCAGCCAGTTCGCGGGGTACCCGGAAGAAGGGCCGCGCCGGGTTGGCATCTCCTTCTTCGACCAGCACGTGGGCTGGATGGCCGTGTTCGCCGTACTGGCCGCATTGCATCATCGCAATAGTACCGGCGAAGGCCAGTGGGTCGACTTTGCAATGTACCAGATAGGCGTGTCCACAATGGGCGACGCCCTCATGGACTACATCTCCAACGGCCGCAGTGGACAGTCGATGGGCAACAGGCACAACTACCTGGCGCCCCATGGGGTCTACCAGTGCAAGGGCGACGATAGATGGATAGCCATTACCGCTGAGACGGACGATCAATGGGACGCACTGGTCAAGGAGATGGGCTCTCCGGCGTGGGCGGAAGAGGACGGGTTTGCCGATCCCATATTGCGCTTGCGCAACCAGGATGAGCTTGACGGCCACATAAGCGAGTGGACTAAGGACAAAGACCAGACGGCGCTGATGAACCAGCTCCAGAAAGCCGGAGTTCCGGCCATGGCAGTAATGGACGCCCGGGACTTCACTCTGGACCCTCACATCACGGATCGCGAGTTCTTTGAAAGAGTTGCACACCACCCGGATACCGGCATTGGGACGCGTCTCTATTTTGGACGGCCTTGGAAGATGTCCAAAACGCCTTCCTATATTCGCAGGCCAGCTCCCATGCTGGGCGAACACAACGAGTACGTATTGAGCGAGCTTCTGGGCATTGACGAGGCCGACATCGCAAGGATGTACGAGACCAATGCAATTGGAAAGGATCCGGTCAATCCGGGGAGCGCCAGAGGCGCCAACCTTGAGAAGCAAGCAGCAGAAGGGGTCATTGCTGGCGTCGACCCGGACTACAGAAAGAAGCTGAGGATTTAGCATCCATGACTACAACAACCGGACTGGGACAATACAAAGTTCTGGATTTGAGCACGGGAATATCCGGGCCGTTTGCGGCCAGGCTGTTCGGTGATTACGGTTCCGACGTAATCAAAATAGAATCGCCCGGGGTGGGGGACACGTCCCGGCGCCTTGGGCCGTTCCATCACGACGAGCCGCACCCGGAGAAGAGCCTCTCCTATTTCTACCTGAACAACAACAAGAGAGGGGTTACCCTCAACCTGGAAACGGCAGAGGGCAGGGAAATCTTCAAGGAGATGCTGAAGAAAGCTGACGGCGTTGTAGAAAGCTACGACCCGGGCTATCTGGACAGCCTTGGACTGGGCTACGAGGAGATGGAGCAGATAAACCCACGCCTTGTGGTGACATCCATCACGCCGTTTGGGCGGAGCG
>CAYVEN010000074.1:0-2015 GCA_964450505.1 uncultured Dehalococcoidia bacterium
AGATGGAAGCATTCGCCAGTGGTATAGGTAGTGATTACCCCAAGGCCCTGCAGAGGATACGCCTGGTCAAAGACAACGAGAAGATCCTGTTCAAGGGCGTACGGCTCATAGATGGCACGGGCGTTCCTCCCCGCGACGGCGTCTCCCTGCTGGTGGAGGATGGGAAGATCGGCTGGATTGGGCCGCAGGAAACGGCGCCGGAACAGGCGCTGGGAGCGGAGACCGTAGACGCGGAAGGCAAGACCCTGATGCCCGGCCTGATGGATTGCCACGTACACCTTTCGGGGGAGGCTACCGCAGGCGCCTATCAACGCTACCTTGACCCCCCGCTGCAGGTGCGTATCCTGCGTGCAGCGAACGATGCTTTCGATGCACTGGCCTCCGGTTTCACCACGGTGAGAGACGCTGGAACGGCAAGCGGTGTGCCCATTACACTGCGCCGGGCCATCTCCGACGGCATAATCATGGGGCCTCGCATCTATGCCGCCGGCGACGCTCTGTCGCAATCCAACGGGCACGGGGACTGGCACGTATTTCCCTATAGCTGGATGAAGGAACTGCAGCCCAGGGCCTGGCTTGTCGATGGTGTTGAAGAGTGCCGCAAGGCGGTGCGCCTCAACTTCAGGCAAGGCGCGGACCTGATAAAGGTGTTCCTGGCTTCAGGGGGCATTACCAACACCCCGGAAGACCTGGAGGCGTACCCTGAGTTCTCGCTCGACGAGCTGCGGGCCATCGTGGACGAGGCGCACCGCCGGGAAAAGCGCGTAGCGGCCCACGTGACCGGAGCGCCGTCCGTGCAGCACGGCCTGGAGGCAGGCGTGGACACCATGGAGCATGGCCGCATTGGGCCCAACCGCGAGCTGTTGGAGAAGATAGCGGAGGCAGGCATATTCTTCTGCCCCACCATAAGCATATTTCACTGGATCGCCACGGAAGGCGAGCGATGGAACGTATTTGCCGGGGGCATAGAAGCGGCGAAACAGGAGGTGGACAACCAGCTCAAGATGGTGGGCCTTGCCAATGAAGTGGGAGTGAAGCTCGCCAGCAGCAGCGACTGCGGCAGCAAGTACGGTCGCGGCAACCTGGGCAAAGAGCTGGAACTGATGGTGGAAAGCGGACTGACCCCCATGGAGGCAATAGTGGCCGCCACCCGTACCGGGGCTGAGTGCATCGGTATCGAAGAGAGTGTAGGAACGATAGAAAACGGCAAGAAGGCCGACCTGCTTCTCATAGACGGAGACCCCCTGGCGGATATCCGTATACTGCAGAACAGGGACGCCATCTCAATGGTAATGAAGGCGTAGGATTAGAGCGCCGTCCGGGAGGTATCAAATGGTGCGCAAGAACAGAACAAAAGAGAAGCTGAGCGCCGGGGGCGTTGCTTTCGGGGTAACCGTAGGGGTAGACGAAGTCGCAAACCTGGAGCTGGCGGGGCTTCTGGGCTTCGACTACGCCATCATAGACTGCGAGCACGACCTGTTCAACGAGCGTGAACTGGAAGAATCAATTCGCGCCGCCGACCTGAACGGCATGACGGCAATCGCCAGGATGCAGAACAACCCTGAGCTTATACTGCACGCCCTGGACGGCGGGGCGCAGGGGGTGCTGGTGGCGCGCGTCAACACCGTACAGGACGCGCAGGCGGTGGTAGACGCCGCCAAGTTTCGCCCGGAGGGGAAACGGACTATCTTCTTCAGAAGCAGGGGCGGAGGGTTCGGATTGAATATGTCGTCGGCCAAGCAGTGGACGCTGGACATCAACAGCGAAACTATGATCGGCTTCATCATGGAGGAGATCACGGCGGTGAACAATCTGGCGGACATACTGGCGACGCCCGGCTTGGATTTCATAGACCTGGGGCCCCTGGACCTGGCTCACTCCATGGACTGGCCCGACCAAGCCCAGGTTAGCGGGCACGTGGAGAAGATAGTCAACGACTCCATTGCCGCGGGAAAGGCCGTCAACGCAGGCGCTAACGTGGATAACCTAGGGGAAATCCTGGACAGGGGTTTCCG
>CAYVEN010000074.1:2115-7249 GCA_964450505.1 uncultured Dehalococcoidia bacterium
GGAGCGACTCGCCGGCTTTTACCGCGACGTTCTCGATATGGAACCGGTCTCGCAGCGCGAAGGCTTCATTGCGTTTCAATTTGGCGACATGCGATTCACCATAAGCGATCACAGCGAGGTCGAGGGCTGCGCCAAAGACCCGTTGCGCATCATGGTGAACCTTGCCGTAGACGATATTCACTCGGAGTATCAGTGCCTGCGCGGAAAAGGCGTCGAGTTTCTCAGGGAACCGGAGAAGGAGCACTGGGGCGGCTACGTAGCCACCTTCAAAGACCCCGACGGCAACGTGTTGCAGCTACTGCAACAGCCCAGCGCCGCATCGCCATGAGAGTTCTGCTAATTCTGGCGGTTGCGCTGACAGTCAGCGCGGTCAGCTGGCTCATCACGGATCCGCTAAACTCCGCCCTGAATAACTTGCCGATATCGTTGGGATCACCTGACAGCTTCATTGAGGGGGTGCTCAGTTGGCTTGGGATCCCCATCATCATCTTGTTCAACATAATCGCGTTGCCTGGGCTGCCCGGCCAGTTCGTGGGAGCCCCGATACTTATAGGTCTAGCGGCACTCTGCGGTCTCGTGGCTGGCGGTCTGCGGTTCTATCACAGCCGCCGCTAACCGGAATGCCCCGCTTTGCTACGGATAGACCCCGCGGAGCTTGAATGCGTCAGCAACGCGTTCAACGCCTAGCATTAAGGCAACGTCGCGCATGGGCAGACGCTCCGCTTCCTGACGCGTGACCACTTCAGAGAAAGCCGTGGTCAAGACCTTCTGCATCTTCTCCCTGACCTCCGACAGATCCCAGAAGTGGAACTGGATGTCCTGCACCCATTCGAAGTAGGAGACCACCACTCCCCCAGCGTTGGCCAGTATGTCAGGCACGACTGTGACTCCGTTGTCGTAGAGGATGGCATCGGCCTCCGGAGTGGTGGGCCCGTTTGCGCCCTCCACTATCATCTTGGCGCGCACCCTGCCGGCGTTGCTTGCCGTGATCTGGTTCTCCAAGGCCGAAGGGACCAGGATATCGCAAGGCAACTCCAGCAGCTCTTGATTGGAGATCCGGTCGTACTTGAGAAACTCCGCGAAGCGGCCTCCCTCCTTGCGAAACGCGATTAGCTCGTCCGGGTCAAGCCCGTTGGGGTCGTGTACGCCTCCCGACGAATCGCTGACCGCTATGACGGAGGCTCCCATGTCGCGCAGGGTGCGGGCAGCATAGACGCCGACGTTTCCGAAACCCTGGATAGCAACCGTGGCCCCTTCAATTGAACGTTCCACGTGGTTCATGGCCTCGCCGGCTATGATGGCGGCTCCCCTGCCGGTAGCCTCTTCTCGGCCCTGGCTCCCGCCGAGCTCAAGGGGTTTGCCTGTCACCACGCCCGGTGCGGGGCGTCCCACGTTCATGCTGTAGGTGTCCATGATCCAGGCCATCACCTGGGCGTTGGTGTTGACGTCCGGCGCGGGAATATCGGATTCGGGGCCTATTATTATCGATATCTCGGAGGTGTACCGCCTTGTGAGGCGCTCCAATTCGCCCCTGGAAAGCTGTTTGGGGTCGCACTTGACGCCGCCCTTGGCCCCTCCGTACGGAATATCCACTAGGGCGCACTTCCAGGTCATCCACATGGCCAGCGCGCGGACTTCGCCCAGGCTAACCTGGGGATGGTAACGTATGCCGCCCTTGGCCGGGCCGCGCACCACGTTGTGCTGGATACGGTAGCCGGTGAACACCTGCACGGAGTCATCGTCCATTGTCACGGGGAAATTCACGGTAAGCTCTCGCTTTGGAACGCTGAGAAGCGTTCTGACGCCATCGTCAAGACCCAATCTATCAGCGGTTGAGTTGAACTGGGTTAGGGCTATTGCGTAAGCGGGGTCTTCCGCTAGCTCTGAAGCTGGACCGGCGATATGAACGGGCTCTGTGGTCACGGTTGGCAACCCTCCTTTTCCACAAGCGAGCAATGGATGCCCGCTTGACTTGCAGCCAGGTCAGGACTTGATGTCCAGCCCGCCTAACGTAATCGAAGCGTTGATGGTCAGCGTAGGAGCATCCTCGGTACCGGCGGGCTGGGGTTTGGAGGACTCGATAGCCCCAAGAACTGGCGAGCCGTTGACATTTACCAGCCATTCATCCGGGACACGCAGCTCCACTCCACCCGCGAAGACACTTACGTTTAGAACTGAGTTCTCCGCCAGCCTGGCGCCCCTCAGGTCAAGTTCAACGGCTCCAAAGGTGGCGGAGACGTTTCCGCCCTGAAAGTTCTGCGAAGTGATGCGCTGCACCCTGCCGCTGAACAGCGCCGAAACGTTAACCGAATCCTGGCCCACATCAGCGGCGGAAGTAGATCGACGCGACAAGCGGTTTTGTAGGAGAACCAAAATACCTGCGGCAATAATGACAACGGGCCAGAGTATGTCGAAGTCAGCGACGTCGTGCGTTATCAACAGAAACACAACGCCGATGCCGATGAGGAAGATAGAGCCAATGGGCGCGGTTCGTGCCCGGAAAAGGCCGGTAACACCGATCGCAATCAGAATCAGGGGCCACCAGGTAGAAACGAGGTCCCCGATATCAACATCTATGATATCCAGGTTGCCCAAGAGGAAGATGACGCCCAGAGCTATGAGCACAAGGGCTACGATGAACTGGCCGCGCTGCTTATTCATGGCGTCTCCTGAAGTGCGGCTCGCAAACTAACCCCCACCGACCGGCTGGACTATCTCCAATACGTCGCCTTCGTTTAGCACTATGCCGTTGTAGTCCTCTTTCTGCAGCACGTTGCCGTTGTAAGCCACGGCAACGAACTTCGTATTCACGTTTCGCTCGTCCAGCAACTGCTCCAGCGATACGGAATCTTCAAGTTGAACAGCCTTGCCATTGATGGTTACAGCAATCATCTCTCTGCCTTGATTTTATCACTTTTGGCCTACGGCTGCGGACATGGCTTGCTTTATCTCCCGCGCCGCCTGCTCCGGATTGGAGGAGGCGAGGATTGACCTGATGACCGCAACGCCGTGACCGCCCGAACTGATTACCTGCCCGGCGTTGTTCCGGTCGATGCCTCCTATAGCCAGGATGGGAATGCCGACCCGGCGCGCCGTCTCTTCAAGCAGGCCGATGCCGGCAGGCTCGACGCCTGGCTTGGAATCGCTGGCAAAGATGCTGCCCAGGACAAGGAAGTCGGCTCCTTGCGCCTCCGCTTCAACGGCTCCTTCCACGGAGTGCACCGAGCGTCCCACCAGCATCTCCGCGCCAACCAGACGGCGCGCCGCTTCCACGCAGATGGCGTCCTCGCCCAGTTGGACGCCGCCGGCGTTGGCGGCTATCGCTACGTCGATGCGGTCGTTGATGAAGAGCAACGCCCTTTGTTCGGTGATCTTGCGTAGCGACCGGGCGAGCGAGAGGAGTCCTCCGGCGGCGAGATCCTTGGCGCGAAGCTGCACTGCGTCTACACCGCCATGCAACGCCTTTTCTACCTTGTCCAGCAGCGCCTCCCCACTGGCAAGGCTTAGCTCCGTGACCAGGCAGAGGGTAGGATATGGTAGCCCGCTTGGGTGGTTCATGTAGACACAGAGCCGTCCGTGGGACTGCTTGGGACGGCGTACTGCCTAACGGGAATACGACCCGCCAGATAGGCCATACGACCCGCTTCCACGCCAAGCTTGAAGGCGCGGCCCATGGCGACAGGGTCTGTCGCTTGGGCAATGGCCGTGTTGACCAGGACGGCATCGGCGCCCATCTCCATGGCTTGAGATGCGTCGGAAGGAACGGCCAGTCCCGCATCGACGACAACCGGTACACTGGCCTGTTCGATGATGATCTGAATCTCTTCTTCGGTGTGAATCCCCCGGCCGGAGCCTATGGCGGAACCCAAAGGCATCACCGTGGCACAGCCCACCTCTTCCAGTTGGCGGGCCAGCACGGGGTCGGCGTGTATGTAGGGCAGAACGGTAAACCCCTCTTTGACAAGTTGTTCCGCCGCTTGCAGCGTGCCCATAGGATCGGGAAAGAGGTACTTGGGGTCCGGCTGAACTTCCAGCTTGATCCAATCGGATAGTCCCATTGACCTGGCCAAGCGCGCCGTGGTCAGGGCCTCCTCCGGAGTCTTGCACCCGGCCGTGTTGGGCAGAATGGTGTACTTGGTCCAGTCCAGGTGGTCCAGGATGCCTTTTTTACCGGCATCGTCCAGGTCCAGGCGGCGTATTGCCACCGTTATAATCTCCGTCTCGGAGGACTCTACGGAGGCGACCATCTCCTCCATGGAGCGGTGCCTGCCGGTGCCCACCATGAGCCGGGAGGTGAAACTCTTTCCTGCAATGACAAGCTTATCTTCCATCCTCGTTCCCCAAGAATATCATAGCCGCCATGACCCGGCCTGTTAAATCTGAGGGTATTGTACACCTGTCACCGTGTTATGATAGAGTATAGGTGGAGCGATCAGAACATGGGTTAGGAGCCGAGAGGTTCCCGGGTGGTCTCCGCAGCGGAGGCAGGCTGCACCGGTATCTGCCGGTGATGCTGGGAGGAAAGCACCCGCCCTGAGGATCGCTCCCTTATTTTCTGTTGATTATGCAGTCCAAGAATCTGTAATCCTTTGCTCGCTCAGCAGGGATAGTCCAGTACCCGTCAATAAAACGACTACCGTTCACGTCGTCACGGAGTAGCTGGAACCACTGGCGAAACCTCTTCATCCCAGGATGGCTGAAGCCCTTTCGGTGAAGGCGACAGTACTGTGGTGTAAGCTTTATTTGACACAGGTGGCATGGCGGAACTCCCCTCGCAGTTAATCCTTCAAGGAACTCTCTAAAGTACCCAGCCACTATATCCGCATATTGCAGAATCTCCAAAGACCCTGATTGGCCGAACACCAAATCCTTGTCGTCAACGGAGCCGTCACCGGTCAGGATACTTCTAATTAGTGTATCTGTGTGTTGCCATTTTGTTTGGTCAATCACTATTTGAACTTTTGTAGGTGAATGAGAATTAGCCGTCTCAATCCACTTCAATATGCTTTCGATCGGGAAAGCATTGCCAACCTCAACTGGAAGGACCCTTTCTTCACCACTCTTCAAGACATAGAATATAAGGGAATTATCCATTTGTGTACTAAACTGACGCCTACTTGGGCAGGCTTCCATG
>CAYVEN010000075.1:0-6958 GCA_964450505.1 uncultured Dehalococcoidia bacterium
CATGATGCGCTGGTCGAAGTCGTCGCCGCCGAGGTGCGTGTCGCCGTTGGTGGCCTTTACCTCGAAGACTCCCTCGCCTATTTGCAGGATGGAGACGTCGAAGGTGCCTCCGCCAAGGTCGTACACCGCTATGGTCTGGTCGCCCTTCTTGTCCATTCCGTAGGCCAACGACGCCGCGGTCGGCTCGTTGATGATGCGCAGCACCTCCAGCCCGGCTATGCGCCCGGCGTCTTTCGTAGCGTTGCGCTGGCTGTCGTTGAAGTAGGCGGGGACGGTGATCACCGCCTGGTTTACCGGCTCGCCCAGCTTGGCCTCCGCGTCCTCCTTGAGCTTCCTGAGCACCATGGCCGATACCTCGGGAGGGGAGACCACCTTGTCGCCGAGCTGTACGTGCGAGTCCGCGTTCTGGGCCTTGACCACCTTGTACGGGACGCGCTTTGTCTCCTCCGCCACCTCGTCATACCTGCGGCCCATGAACCGCTTTATGGAGAAGACGGTGTTGTCCGGGTTGGTCACCGCCTGCCTCTTGGCGGCTTGTCCCACGTATCGCTCACCGGTCTTGACGTTGAGCGCCACGGTAGAGGGCGTGGTGCGGCCGCCTTCGCTGTTTTCTATTACCTCGGGCTCTCCGGCCTCCATCACGGCCATCGCCGAATTCGTTGTTCCAAGGTCTATGCCAATCACTCTTGCCACTTTGTTCCTCCGTCTAAGGCGGTTTCCCTGCCTTGCAAAGCTCTACCTCTCTTCTTCCGTCTGTTGTTCCTGCGCTATGGCAACCTGCGCCGCCCGCAGTACCTTGTTGCGCATCTTGTAGCCCGGCCTGATCACCTGGGCCACGATGCCCGGCTCATGCTCGCTGCTCTGTAGCGACATGATCGCTTCATGTTCCCACGGGTCGAAAGGCTTTCCCTCCGCTTCTATTGAGGTTACGCCCTCCGATTCAAGCAGCGCTTTCAGGTTCTTCTCTATGATCCGCACCCCTTCCACCCAGGGAGCGTCTTCCTCTCCGCATGGGGCCTGCTCCAGCGCCCTCTGCAGGTCATCCACAACGGGGAGCAGCTTGTTGACAACGCGGGAAGCAGCGGCGTGGAAGATCTCCTCTCGTTCCTCCTCCATCCGCCTGCGATAGTTGGTCAAGTCTGCCTGGACCCGCTGCGCCATTTCACGAAACTGGCCGCGTTCCCGGTCCACTTCCTCAAGCTGGGCTTCCAGCTCTTCCCTGGACGTGCACGGTTGTTGAGGCCCGTCGTTCAGCTCTTCCGGCATATTGGGTGAGTCGGTTGTCCCTGGCATGGGCTACTTCACCTCTCTGGGAAAATCCATCTTATCCATAGCTACGTCAAGCAACTGTAGCATCCTATCGAACTCCTGTGCCACCACTCTCCTGAAGTCGCGCTGCGCTTCCAGAGCGGCGATCCGCTGCTTGGCCTGGCTGATCCGACCCAGCAGGTCGAGCACAAGCTCCACCCCTGCCAGGTTCATGCCCAGGTCGTCTACCAGGTGCTTGATCAACTTCAGCCGGGCTATGTCCTGCTCGGAATAGAGCCGCAGCTTGCCGATTGTCCTGGGCGGATGTATTAGCCCGGCGCGCTCATACTTGCGCAGCGTTTGAGGGTGCATTGCCAGCAAGCGGGCGGCAACGCTGATGATGTAGAGGCCCTCCACGGGTTCGACGACTTCGCCGGCGCGGCCTGGGGCCTTCTCACTGTGGGGTTGTTCTCTTCGAGTTTCGCTTGTCATTGTTGCCTTATGGGTCACATCGTTGACGATGAATTGTATTATAAGCCTTGATACGGAGCGTGTCAAGGTATATAATGTTTCCCGAACGGAATTTGGAAAAGATGGGGAATTAGCTGACAAAAAGTGGGTCGAATTCGTTATTTACGTATATCGACATCAAAACGACGAATCCAGTAGCAAGTTTCCGTCGTATCAGTCTATAATGAACGGGTATTAAGAAAGGTAGGTTAAAGGATTGAAGTCCGGGATACAGGAGGTGGAGATGATTTACTTCAAGGCTTGCCCGCGTTGCAGAGGAGACATGACTTTGACCGGCGATCATTACGGCTGGTTCAAAGAGTGCCTGATGTGCGGCTATGAGGCGGACGTGGAAGACAATTCCGGCAAGGAGATAGCTGCCAGTGTGGTAGCGGAGGTAACTACCGAGGTGGCCTAAGGCAAAACCGGCTGTTTGGAGAAGTGCCCTCCAGGGAGCCCTGGAGGGCACTTCCTTTTTATTGCCCCGTCGCTATACTGGCGGGCAAACCCACCGGTTGAAAAGGCGGCTTCTTGGAGAACTTGGAGAGGAAGAGCAGAGATGAGACCTCGCCCGCGGAAGGGGCATCTTCCGTAAGACGCCGCGTGCGCCGGGTCGCCGCAGCCCTGGAAGCGGAGATCAGCGGCGACTCTCTGGTGATGCTGGCGCAACTGCATCCCGCAGACCAGGCAAGCGTCATACAAATAGTCTCTTCTCGTGTGCGCAATGCGCTCGCCGCGGCGCTGACTCCGGGGCAGTTCGCCGATATCCTGGAGAATCTGGACGAAGAAGAGGCCGCCTCCGCTCTGCGCTCTCTGGACCATCCCGCGCTGGCTGCCGTGCTGGACGAGGTGCGTCCGGAAGTCGCCGCGGACGTTTTGCAGCAGCTTCCGGCTGAAAGTGCCGAACGCGTCCTGGTTGAGTCCGCTCACGCCGATGAGATAGCTCCCCTGATCGCCTTTCCCAAGGAGAGCGCCGGCGGCCTGATGGCGCCGGTTACCATCACCGTCTCCGACGAGACCACGGTAAACCAGTTCATGTCGCTGCTGAGGCATTTTGGCCGTTCCGCAGAGGGCTTGGGCAGCTACTTTGTCGTGGATACGGAAAGCAAGCTGCTGGGAACCGTAGCGCTGGGAGACCTGGTCTTTTCCGAGCCAGGCTCTCGCATCCAGGACGTAATGCAGGAACCCGTTGCCACGGTTGATCCGGAGCTTGACCAGGAAGAGGTGGCAAGGCTGATGGACCGCTACAGCTTATCGGAGGTTCCCGTGGTGGACGCGGAGGGCAGGCTGCTGGGAACCATCACCTTGCAAGAGGTGTTTGAAGTGGCGCAAGAAGAGGCGACGGAGGATATGCACCGCCTCGCTGGCCTGGGTTCAACCGAGAGGATGAGTTCTACAATCGGCGGGTCCGTGTTGAAGAGGTTCCCCTGGCTGCTCCTCAACCTGGCTACCGTTGTCCTTGCCGCCGCGGTCATAGCCGCATTCGAGAATACCATATCCAGGCTGTTGATACTCGCCGCTTTCATACCGGTGGTGGCAAGTCAAGGAGGGGCCGCCGCCACGCAGACGCTTACCCTAATGGTCAGGAGCCTGGCGCTGGGGGAAATTACGTTTCGCAGTGCGCGCAGCATCGTCCTGAGAGAGGCGCTCTTGGGAATGATACACGGGCTGCTACTGGGCCTGCTCATTGCCGGACTGGGCTTAGTACTGGAAGACAAGGCCGTGCTGGGTCTGGCGTTGTTCATCGCCATGACGGCCAACATGGTGGTGGCCGCGCTGGCGGGGGCTCTTGTGCCACTGGGGTTCCGTGCCGTCGGCATCGACCCGGCCCTTGCCTCCGTTGTGGTTGTGACCACGGTGACCGACGTGGCCGGATTCGCCATATTCCTCAGCACCGCCGCTCTGCTCCTGCAGGTGCTGTAGAGGAACGTCGGCGCGCGCGCTTCCTTGACACGCTATTGCAGCTTCAGTCAGAATTGCGCATATTAAGGATGAAACACGCGGTAATGAAAATGATTCGACCTGTTGAAGTGGAGCCGCGACACGGCTATCGCATCTGGCTCCGATACTCGGATGGCGCTGCTGGGGAGGTAGACCTGTCGCACCTGGCCGGACGCGGCGTGTTCACGGCATGGAACGACCCCGCTTGCTTTGAGACAGTGCATATAATGCCTACCGGAGGGATCGCCTGGGGAGAAGACGTTGAGCTTTGCCCGGACGCCCTCTACATGCAGCTTACCGGTAAGTCTGTCGAGGAAGTAATGCCGGGGACACAGCTCAAGATCTAACGTGCCTGAGCTCTGCAGGTTCTACGGAATCGTTATACGGATGTATTTCGATGACCATGCGCCACCGCACTTTCACGCGTTTTACGGAGAATATGAAGCGCTGGTGGAAATCGACAGGTTGGACATACTGCACGGGCACCTCCCGGCGCGTGCCCAGGGACTTGTGGCTGAATGGGCATCGCAGCGCCAAGCCGAGTTGCAAGCAGCTTGGCTCCGTGCTAAGCGCCTAGAGCCGCCAGGAAGAATAGCCCCATTGGAGTGATGGGAGACGCGCCCCCGCACCCTACGCAAACCGCTCTTCCTTCCAGGGGTCTCCGTTTCTGTGGTAGCCCAACTGCTCCCAGAAACCGGGGCGTTCTTCGTCCATGAACTCCAGGCCGCTTACCCACTTCGCGCTCTTCCAACCGTATCTGCTGGGCACCACCAGCCGCATGGGGCCGCCGTGCTTACGCTCCAACGGCTGGCCGTCGTGCATGTGCGCAAAGAGCACGTCCTCCTCCATGAGCACGCTGAGCGGAAGGTTGGTGGAGTAGCCCCCGTAGCAGTGCGCCATGACCTGGCTGCCTTCCGGTTTGGGTCTGAGCCAGTTCATCACCTCCCGGAACTGCACGCCCTGCCATAGATTATCCAGCCTGCTCCACTGGGTTACGCAGTGGAAATCACGGGTCAGGGTTGTCTGCCGCATCGACATGAAATCGTCCCAGTTCAGTTCAATCTCTTCGTATACCAGGCCGAAAACCTGGAGCTTCCAGTCCTTGGTCTCCACCACCGGCGTCTGGCCATAGGTAAGCACGGGGAACTTATCGGTGACGAACTGCCCCGGCGGAGCCTCGACTCCCTCTTGCTTTTTGATGGTAGTGGTCCTGCCCAGCTTCTTGAGCATGTAAACACCTCGGTTCTTTGCGCGTTGCCTACTCCTACTTGAACCTTACCACAGCTAATGTAGGGAGTGAGGAAGGCAGTAGAGATATCCAGTATAGATATCCAGTATAGAACACTTTTGCAAGAACGGATCGGCCTGGCTAAGGTTATGCGAGAAAGCCTAGGTCTGACACCGTTTGAAATAAACTTGTATCAAGATTGGTGGAGCGTGGTAATATTGATACGGCAAACGCAGGACACTACGGAAATGGGAACATTCAAGACACACTTGGGTATAAGTGACGGGAACGGCGGCGCTCCTCAATGGATTGAGGCGTTGGTAGACACGGGCGCTACATACACTGTACTACCGTTCTCCTTGCTGCGCGAACTGGTGGGCATTCAACCCAATAGAGAAGTGGAGTTCACGCTTGCCGATGGCAGAAAGAAGGTATTCCCTATCGGAGAAGCGCGTCTTTATATCGAAGACAGAGAAGCTACTAATCCCGTTGTTTTCGGTGAAGAAGGTCGGTACCTAATTGGAGCGACGACCCTCCAAATACTTGGATTGATTCCTGATACTACCAATCACAAACTGATCCCTGCACCCGAGCTCCTTATATAACATACTACTCGCCCATAGTTTTGGTACACATGCAGGTAATTCCCCATTGAATCATGGGAGACTCTTCCTCCACAGAGGCGATACGCATCCGGGGAGCCGCCAAGTCCTACGGCGCTGTTCCCGTACTCCACAACCTTGATCTGGAGGTGGGCTGGGGCGAACGGCTGGTGCTGTTCGGAGTCAACGGGTCCGGAAAGACCACCCTTGTCAAACTGCTGGCCACTTTGGCCCGGCCCGATTCGGGACGGATAGAGGTAGCCGGACTGGACGTGCGGCGCAAAGGTGTGCAGGCGCGCCGCAACATGGGCGTGCTCACCCACCAGCCACTGCTCTACGATGACCTCACCGCCTACGAAAATCTCCGTTTTTACGGCAGGATGTTCGGGGTAGCGGACCTGGAGCAGCGCATAGGCCGCGTGGTCGGTTTGACAGGCATAGAACACCGATTGCAGGCACGGACTCGAACCCTTTCCCACGGAATGCAGAAGCGCCTCTCCATGGCGCGGGCGTTGCTCCACAGTCCTCCCATTCTGATCATGGACGAACCGGAAACCGGCCTTGACCAGGAGGCGCTGGAAATGCTGGAAGGCGTGGTACAGCACGAGGCAAAAGCGGTGTTGATGACCACGCACAACCTGGATAGGGGGCTCAGTCTGGCCAGCAGGGTGGCCATTCTGGCAAAGGGGCGCATCGCCTATCAAGCGCCGCGGGAAGGCCTGGACGCCGACGAGTTTCGTCGCATCTTCGACAGCTATAGAGAGGCCTTCTGAATGAAAGACTTCCTATCGCCGGTACTGGTCATCGCCTGGAAAGACGTCCTGCTGGAGCTGAGGACCAAGGACGTCGTGGTGACCATCCTCATCTTTGCCCTGCTGGTGGGCGCAATCTTCAACTTCGTCTTTGCTCCCACGGAGGAGCTCGTTGGCCTGATTGTGCCGGGAACGCTCTGGGTGGCCATCACGTTCGCCGGCGTCCTGGGGTTCAACCGCTCCTTCGTGCTGGAGAAGGACAAGGGCAGCTTGGACGGGCTGCTTCTCTGCCCGGTGAGCCGCGACGTAATCTACTTTGGGAAGCTGCTGGGTCTGCTCATCTTCATGACGGTGGTGGAGATCGTGATAGTGCCGCTGTTTGCCGTGCTGTTCAACGTTTCCGTCCTGGACTTAAGGATTCCCCTCGTGGTTCTGCTGGCTACGATAGGTTTCGCTAGCGTCGGAACCCTCTTTTCCGCCATCTCCGTCAACACCCGTTCGCGGGAGGTGATGCTTCCCATACTTCTGCTGCCCGTCGCCGTGCCGGTGATTATCGCCGCCGTGGAATCGACGCGCGCCATTCTGGAAGGTTCCTCGATGGGAATAGGACGCTGGGTTCAGTTGCTAGTCGCCTTCGATGTGATATTCTTGATTGTGGCTTCTTTCACTTTCGGCGC
>CAYVEN010000076.1:0-3271 GCA_964450505.1 uncultured Dehalococcoidia bacterium
ATCTAAGAATATAGTGAACCCCAGCGTGGACGTGATTGACTGGAAGCTGGAATTTGCAGGCGACTTTGGCAAACCTATGTCGCTGACCTATGAGGATCTTCAGGCGCTTCCCTGGCAGGAGGAGTACGTCACACTGACCTGCATCAGCAATCGCATAGGCGGCGGGCTCATTGGAAACGCCCTGTGGCGAGGAGTAAAGTTGAGCACGCTGTTGGAGATGGCCGAAATGCCCTCCGATGTTGAGAGGCTGGCTTTCTACGCTGCCGACGGGTACGTGGATAGCTTCCCCACGGAGTACGCCTTGCGTGATCAGACCATAGTTGCTTACCTGATGAACGGCGAGCCCCTCACGGACGGCCATGGATTCCCGGCCAGGATCATAGTCCCCGGTCTGTACGGAATGGAAAACGTAAAGTGGCTCACCAAGATAGAGCCCGTACCGTCATCGTTCAGGGGTTACTGGCAGCAAAGGGGCTGGGCCGATACCGCCATCATTCAGACGATGTCCAGGATAGACGTTCCTGCCCGCAACGCGGACATCCCGGTAAGCGATGAATCGTTTGTTGGCGGGGTGGCATTCGCCGGCGATAGGGGCATCAAGATGGTGGAAATAAGCCTCGACGAAGGCGAAACCTGGCAGACCGCTGAGTTCAGCGAGCCGCTTTCACCCTATACATGGGTGCTCTGGACAAGAGATTGGATGCCCACCGAACCAGAAAGGGTTAACCTAGCGGTCAGAGCCACGGATATGGAAGGAAACACGCAGCCCGCCAGAATCACCAGAGCGCTGCCTAACGGCGCCGAAGGATGGCACCGCATTTCGGTGTCCGTAGTCTAGCTTGACCGCAGTCACTGAAAAGCTCAGACAGCTTAACCGTAGACCCGTCTTCGTTTGCGACTTCTCACCTCCGCGCGGCGCAGATTTCTCCACGGTGGAGCAAGTGAGGAGGGCTGGTGCCGACTTCGTGAGCGTGGCATACAGCCCGGGCAGATCGGTGCGTGTAGACTCAACCGCAATGGCGCAGGTCATCGGTATGTCCGGCGATCAGGAAGTCATCTTCAGCTTGGCCACCCGTGACATGAACAAGCTGGCCTTGCAGAGTCACCTGCTGGGCGCGCAGGCGCTGGGGCTGGAAAACGTGGTCGTGCTGGGTGGAGACGGCTTCACGTCACGAGACCGCGACTTGCTGACTCCGGTCAACGATTACAGCTCCACGGGTCTGATCAAAGCCATCGGCGACTTGAACCACGGGGAGGATTTCCGCGGTTTGAAGCTGAGAAAACCCACCCGGTTCTGCATAGGAGCCGTGATTGATTTCGGCGCTTCTGATATCGAAAGAGAAGCTAGGCTGACGGAGAGGAAGATACAAGCTGGGGTGGATTTCTTCTTCAGCCAGGCCTTTTACACTGTTGAAGTGGCGGACCGTTTTTACGAGACCTATAGCAGTGTTGTCGGCGGCGATTTGACCCTGCCGGTATTTCATGGTTTGCCGATACTGGAACGGGACGGTATTCTCTTTGGCGACGTGCCAGCGCATTTGAGGAGCGACTTGGAAAAAGGCCGCTCGCCATTGGAAATAGCCTTCGAGCAGCTTCAGAGCTATATAGATAACGGTATGGACTTGATCTATCTGATCCCGCCCATTCTCAAGGGTGGGCGGAGGAACTACGCCGCAGCCGAGCAATTGCTCCTTCAGGTCAAGGCCCAGGTGAAGACGTGACCGAGGCAATACGCGTAGAAAACCTGGTCAAGAAGTTCGGCAGCCTGGTTGCCGTGGACGACATCTCGTTTTCGGTGGAGCAGGGCGAGATTTTCGGCATACTCGGTCCCAACGGAGCGGGCAAGACCACTACCCTGGAGATCATTGAGGGGCTTCAGCAACCCAGCGGTGGCCGCACCTACGTGCTGGGCATGGACAGCCAGAAGGAAAGCCTGGCGGTCAAGGAGCGCATAGGGGTACAGCTTCAGGCATCGGCGTACTTTGAATACCTCACCCTTATAGAAATCCTGGACCTCTTTGGAAGATTCTACTCAAAGAGAATCCCTTCCCGGGAGTTGCTGGAGCGAGTGGGCCTTTTTGACAAAGCAAAGTCCACCATATCCAAGCTTTCCGGAGGACAGAGACAGCGGTTTGCCATAGCTGCCACGCTTATCAACGACCCGGAAGTGGTGTTCTTAGACGAGCCTACTGCGGGGCTCGATCCACAGGCCAGACGAAACCTCTGGGAGTTTATCCAAGACATCCATAGAGACGGGTGTACCGTGGTGTTGACCACTCACTACATGGAGGAAGCGCAGTTCCTTTGCCGGCGCGTCGCCATCATGGACCAGGCCAAGATTGTGGCTATGGATACGCCCGACAATCTGATACGTTCCTTGCCTGTGCCCTACGAAATCAGGTTCACGGCCAGCGACGCTCTGGAACAACGCGACTTGGAAGAGCTGGAAGGGGCCCAGTCCGTCCACCTAGACGAGGACGGATTGTGGCGGTTGGCATCTTCCGATGCTGCAAAAACCGTGGGAGCTTTGATGAGCTTGAACCAAAATGCAGAGTTGACCCACCTGGAAGTGGCACCTGCCAACCTGGAGGACGTTTTCCTGTCCATTACGGGACGTCAGCTGAGGGACTGAACCATGTTGCTGTGGTTAACCGTTGCCAATCTCAAAATGACTTACAGGAACAAGCAGGCCCTGTTCTGGTCGCTGGCGTTCCCCCTTATCTTCGTAACCGCGTTCGGTCTGTTCAACTTTGACGACCCGCCCAACGCTACCGTACTGGTCGTTGACCAGGCGCAGGACGCTGCGTCACAGGGCTTCATCCAGGCCATGTCGACGGTGGAGCACATTACCGTAGAGGAGCGATCCGATGTGTCGGTTGCCCGTAGGGAAGTGGAGGACGGCGATTTCAGCTATCTGTTGATTATTCCCGAAGGTTTACAGGAGAGAATCGTTCAGGGCCAAGGAGCAAGCCCTTCCAGCTTTTCTCTTATCTACGACAGGGGGAATAGCGGCGCTCCCATTACTATAGGCGTGGTGCAACGTTTGGTGGAGGAGATGAATAAACGGCTGGCCAACGCTCCAACGCTTGTAGAGTTGCAATCTGAAGGTGTCCAGGCACGGCAGTTGACCTACTACGATTTCCTGCTTCCCGGCCTTGTTGGAATGGGCATCATGAACTCCGCCATCGTTGGTATAGCGGCTTCAATGGCACTCTACAGGCAGCAGAGAATACTGAAGCGGATATTGGCCACGCCTCTGAAAGTGCGCGTA
>CAYVEN010000076.1:3281-6380 GCA_964450505.1 uncultured Dehalococcoidia bacterium
TTTGCCTCTGAAGTCCTGGCCAACCTTGTCGTTGCCATAGTCCAGGCCGCCATCATACTGACTGCGGGGATTTTGCTCTTTGGAGCCAACATCTACGGCAACTTTCTCTGGGTGTTTGCCGTAGTTCTGGTTGGCAGCATAGTTTTCCTCAACATTGGCTTCATTATTGGGGGCTTATCCAAGAATGTAGACGCCGCCGTGGGCCTGGCCAACGCCGTATCTTTGCCCATGATGTTTCTGGCCGGCGTTTTCTTCCCCAAAGAGGGACTTCCCTGGATTCTGCCCGATGTCGTTTCGTATTTGCCGCTTGCGCCCATGCTGGACGCCCTCAGAGGAGTGGCCCTAGAGGCCGAACCGTTGTGGAGTTACCCATATGAGTTTGGCCTGCTCGGAGTCTGGATAGTAGTGAGCGCCGTGGTGGCCGTGCGCGTCTTCAAATTCGAGTAGCTCTACTTCAACAGCAGCCGTATATCGTGGATCAGAGGTTCTGGGTCAAGGGTCAGGTCTGTGATAACGGAGCGCATTTGCCCCTCTTGGTCTATGAGGTAGACCGGCGCCGAATGTGTAACCAGGTAAGCCGCTTTCTCGGAAAGCCCTTCGTTGCTGGCAACGGTTTCCCTTGCCAGGTCCGCTCCCAAGCTCTCTATCGCGCCGCCGCCTGAATCGTCGGTTCGATCCACCGCCACGTAGTACGCCTCCCATAGGGGGGATAGCTCCTTCTCCGGCCCGGTCAGGAAAGACCACTTGTCCAACATATTCCGCTGTTGTGAATAGGCGAGGGCTTGCTGCGGAGTATCCCTGTCGGGGTCTACGGAAATGGCTATTATGGAGACCCTGGCCGCATCTTCACCCAGGGTTTCATGAGCTTTGCCAAGCGAGTGCGCCGTGATGGGGCAAACGTCCGGGCAGTTGGTATAGAGGAACGTCAACGCAACCACGTTGCCCCGCTTGTCGCTTAGCGACGTTTCCTCTCCGAACTGGTCGAGCAGTGTAAACCCTGGAGCGGGATCCCTGGCCGTGAGCTCGGTGCCCATAAAGGATTCCGGCGTCTGAGAACAGCCCGCCAGCGTTGCCGCGGTCAATATCCCTATCAGTAGGGGAACCGCGCGTACCCTACGGGAAAAGAGCATGTGTGCGGTCACAACTTTATCGAACTGTCCACCATGACAGCCGTGAAGAGGAGCGCCAAGTACAGCAGTGAGTATAGATACAGATGTTTGGCCGCACGATTCGTCTGGTCTCGGAGCAGCCTTGCCACGTAGAAGAGCAGCGCTGCCCCCAGCATGGCGGCGCTCAGAGCGTAAACCCAGCCCACGGCCTGTGCCGTAACGAAGATCAAGCTGATAGCAACCAGTATCAGGCTGTGCATTAGAATTGCCTTTGTGGTTGCACGTTCACCGGCTACCACAGGCAGCATAGGGACTCCTGCTCTTGCGTAGTCGTTCTTGAGGAGAAGCGAAAGAGCCCAGAAGTGAGGCGGGGTCCAGAAGAAGATGATGGCGAAAAGGTACAGCGCGGGCAGGTCCAACCCCCCCGTGATTGCTGCCCAGCCTACTACGGGAGGCACAGCGCCCGCGGCGCCGCCGATTACTATGTTCTGCGCCCAAGTCCGCTTCAGCCACGCTGTGTAAACAAGGGTGTAGAAGAGCGTGGCTCCCAACACCAGCAGCGCACTTAGCAGGTTCACCCATAGAGCCAGAACGCCAAAGGCAATAATATTCAGTCCTATTCCCATCCACAGCGCATGCCTTGTGGGGATCCTATCGCCTGGCAGGGGACGCTGCTTTGTCCGGTTCATCCGGGCATCTATATCGCTGTCCAGGTAATGATTGATAGCGTTTGCGCCGCCCGCGCCCAGGGAGCCCGCAAACAGCACCAGCAACGTTGTCCCCAGGGGCGGTACACCCTGCGCTGCCAGGAACAGGCCGCCGAGCGCGGTTATCAATAGCAGTACAATTATCTTCGGTTTGGCGAGCGTGACGTAGTCTTTGACTCTTCCGAGATCTAACAAGGCGGCTTTGGCCAGCGTTGCCATGACTACAAGACCTCCCAGAAGCGCCGTAGCCAGGCTCAAGTGCACCGCTCTGGCCGCTGCGGTGAAGCCCGTCCAGGGATTGGCTGCCCCCGCTATCGTTTGCGCGACTATCAGGGTTCCTACGACGGCTCCCGTCATCCAGAAGACAGGCCGCTCTTGCTTGTGGCGCCATGCCATGATGACTACTATCCCTGCCAGTACCGCTCCCGCTCCTGCCAGCAGGCGATGCAACAGGTGCAGCCACCCCAGCCCGACGTTGGGCGTCAGGCCGCTGTCGCACAGCGGCCAGCCAGGACACACCGTCCCGGCTCCACGCCCCACTATGTATGAGCCCGACAGTATGACTACAAAGGTGGCTATGGCTGCCGCCCATGCCCACGAGAACAGCTTCTCGTCTCCCTGTCCTGAGGTGGTGCGTGTCCTATATCCCCACACCAGGCTGACCATGAGCAAGGCGAAGATGGTTTGGGCAGTTGCAAGGTGCAACGTTCTGAGGTCGGGGTGCAGCTCCGTCAGCACCGTGGCCCCACCCAGAGCACCCGCGACGGCCACCAGAAATACCGTTACGAAAAGGATTGCCACCAGCGAGTTGAGTCTCCGCTGGTTCCACATCGCCGTCACTGCGGTAGCCAGGACGATTATTCCGGTACTGCTGGCCACCAGTCTGTGCGTGTATTCGATAAGTGTGTGAAATTCAAAGGGAGGGATTAGCTTGCCATGGCACAGGGGCCAGTCCGGGCATCCCAAGCCGGAACCTGTTATTCGTACGATTCCGCCTAGGGTTATCAAACAGAAGACCGCGATGGAAGAGGCGATTATTAGAGCTAAAAGCAGATTGCTGGCTGGCTTGAACTGCCCGCTGGCTTCGTACGAAGTTAGCTCAGGTCTTGGGCGATTGGTAACAGCCGAATCGGACATCTGCATTAGAAGATTGTAACCGCCATCAGTCCCTTTAATATATCATAGGCGGCGTGTTCCTTATAACAGGTGATTGAAGAGCCGCAAAATCCCTTATTCTCTCAGGAGTTTTGGTACAGGCCGATGGCCTCCTTGGGAGTCAGCAT
>CAYVEN010000077.1:0-4987 GCA_964450505.1 uncultured Dehalococcoidia bacterium
CGCGTCCGAGGAGGGGTCACATGAACATCGACGACGTGAAGATGCTCTACGAGTACAACTACTGGGCCAACGATCAAATCTTCCGTTCAGCGCAAAAGGTGACCAAAGAGCAGTTCGAGGCAACGGCGAGCTTTCCACACGGCGGGCTGCGTGGGACGTTGCGTCATATACTAAATGCTGAGACATCGTGGCGGGCCCGTTTTGAAGACACCGCCGTTGTGCGCTTGGATGCAAGCCTATACTCCACGCTCGAAAGCCTGGAAACCCGGCGGCACGATGAAGAAAAGGCTATGCGGAGCTACCTGGCAGGCCTCACCGACGAGGATCTGGCGCTGCACTACGGCCAATCCAACTGGCCGCCGCAAGTCCGGGCGGTAAGGGGAAAGGAGTCTCTCCTCTGGCACTACCTGGTGCACGTTGTGAACCACGGTACCCAGCACCGCTCTGAAGCCGCAGCGCTCCTCACGGACTACGGCCAGTCGCCGGGAGATCTTGATTTCGTGGTCTTCCTTGAGGCGACTGGGTAGACGTCATCCATCGTTGTCAAGACAATTCTTGACAACATGACGCTTGCACTCCACAATGGGACGTACACAAGGAGGACATCATGGTTGCCACACGCGAGAAGTTTTCCAGCCAGGCAGCGCCGGAGTTGCTTTCGGCCATGCGCGAGATCGCCCGCATCGAGGGCCGCCACTTACAGGCGGTGCTGGAGGACGCCATGAGCAACTACATCGAAGCCCGAAGCCAGCAGAACGTCCGGCCAGAGGTGATGGCTCACTACCGGGCCAGCCTGGAGCGGAACCGTCGCCTCTACGAATTGCTGGCCAAGTCATGACCCATCTTTTCCCAACCTTAGAGGAAGTCATCGCCATCCATGACGATCTGGTAGAGCAGTTCGGCGGCTCCATGGGCTTGCGGGACATGGGAGCGTTGGAATCCGCGCTCCTGCGCCCCCAGATGGGCTACTACGACGGACTCATCGAAGAGGCCGCGGCCATGTTGGAGAGCCTGGCTATGAACCATCCCTTCGTGGACGGCAACAAGCGAACGGCTTTGGGCGCTGTTGATGCATTCCTCGGCCTCAACGGCCACTTCATCGACTGTGACAACGACGAGGCATACGCGTTCTTCATGCATTTGTTCGAGACCAATTCGTTCCGCTTTGCTGAGCTGAAAGTGTGGCTGGATGAGCAAGTCAAGCCGCTGCCGGGGTCTTGAAGAAGGGTCCACGCCTACTCATTGAGGCCAAGCATCTCTCCTACTAAAGCAAGGCTTTCCGATTCAGACAAACCCGTAGTATCTATTCGCACATTGGCAGGCCAACCAAGGCATTCTGCGTATTGCTGACGAATCAGACTTTCAGGTACGCGCTTATCCCGTTGACTGGCACGACTCAATGTTTCCTCGAGAGATGGCTGGACTATAACAACCCTGTATTCCAACGCTTGTAAATGACGAGCCCAAGACAATTCGAACGCCGTACCTGGTAACAGCAGATCATCTATAGCGACGTCATACCCCGAATTGATGAATGTGCCTGCAAGTTCACAGCATGCCTTAACACTGAGGTTGAACTGCTCTGCTTGAAGACTGGAGTGTTCTTGAGGGTTAGCTAACCCAGCGACGATAAAGTTCCTTACATCATCAAGCTGTATGTGAACCGCCCGTTCCCGTGTATTGCACCAGGCCTGTGCTAGCGTCGACTTACCTGCACCCGCTGGGCCTCCAAACAAAACAAGCAGGCTGCTTGCCGTGTTATTCACAACTCTCCTCCCAACCAATCTCCCCTAAGAACTCCCTGTCCTCCTCGGAGAGGTCTGCCTTCTTCAGCAGGTCCGGCCTTCGCTCCAAGGTGCGTTGCAGCGACTGCCGTCGTCTCCACCTGTCGACGGCCTGGTGGTCGCCGGAGAGCAGCACCTCGGGGACGCTCCAACCGCGGAACTCGGCTGGGCGGGTGTACTGCGGGTGCTGCAGCAGGCTGGAGGCATGCGAATCCGCAGCCGCCGATTCCTCTGAACCCAGTACGCCGGGCAGCAAGCGTGCCACGGCATCGATAACCACCATCGCGGCGAGCTCACCGCCGGTGAGCACAAAGTCGCCGATGCTCAGCTCCTCGGTGGCCAGATGATCTCTTATCCGTTCGTCGAACCCCTCGTAGTGGCCGCAGATCAAGGCGAAACGCTCCTCCCCGGCCAGGCGCTCGGCATCGGCCTGCTGGAAGACCCTGCCCTGGGGCGTGAGCAGCACCACCGGACATCTAGGAGGCGCGCCGAGAAGGGACTCGACGGCCTGGAACAGCGGCTCCGGCTTGAGCACCATGCCCGGGCCGCCGCCGTAGGCATAGTCGTCCACGGTATGATGGCGATCGCTGGCGTGGTCACGGAAGTTGTGCAGATCGACGCTGAGCAGGCCGCGCTCCACGGCACGACCCAGGATGCTGTCCTGCAAAGGCCCCTGGAACATCTGGGGAAAGAGTGTGAAGACGTCGATTCGCATGGCGGCTAATGGCCGGACAGCACCCGTCGAAGCTCATCCGGCGCCGGAACAGGTCTTCCGCTCTCCAGGCTCACGGTGACAAAGGTCATGCTGCCGGTTGCGGCGACTGTCCCGTCCTCCTTCTCTGCTGCGTAGCGGAGCGTGACCGACGTATTCCCCACCCTCTCCACGCTTACCCCCATCTGCAGCAGCTCGTCATGGAGGATGGGAACCTTGAAGTCGCAGCTTACGTGCACCCTGGGCAGGTCTAGACCCATTTCGCGGAAGCGGGCGCTGGTGAACCCCAGGGAACGCATGAACTCGCTTTCCGCCACCTCGAAGAAGCGGAACATGGCGGTGTAATGTATCCTCCGCGATGCATCGGTATCGACCCAGCGAACGCGGACCTGCTGGCGAAAGCTAGGCGGTCTCTCTACTTCTCTCATCTGTACTCCTAAACAAGGTACCAGTCGAATCTGCCCAGGCCAACCCCCAAAGCAAGGAGGACCCCATACCACCAGTGGAGGCTCGCCGATTGCCTGAGACCGGTGAGGAAGGCGGGACGGTCGTTGCCGTGTCGGAGCGTGCGCCAGGTCTGGTAAGCCCTTGGCAAGGCGAGGAACGGCAGGAACAGCAGAAGCCCCATGCCGCCAAAGATAGCGAGTGCTATGGGCAGGGCGAATCCTGCCGCCACCAATACGGTCCAGAACAGCCGGCCAAAGGGACGCCCCCACAGGGTGACCGGGGTGCTTTTTCCGGCTCCCATGTCCTCTTCCCTATCCCGCAAGTCGTTGGCGACTAGGATGGCGGTGACCGTACAGCCCACGGCGGCGGCAAGCAAAAGCGACTCCACTGTCAGTGTCTGCGTGTGCACGTAGTAGGTGCCCATCACCATTATCAGTCCCATGAAAACGAACACCATGGGCTGTCCGATGGCGTAGGCGCCCAGAGGCTTGGGGCCGCCCGCGTAAAGATAGGCCGCGGCCAGGCTCGCCAGGCTGACAGCCAGGATCGGCCAGCCGGTAACGGCCACGATGTAGAGGCCTGCGAGGGTAGCGAGGCCAAAGGAGGTCAGCGCGCCCAGCTTCACCGCCCGCACCGAGAGCAACCCCAGCGCTATCACCTTGTAGGGGGCTACCATCTTGCCGCCTTCCTCCACGCGTCCGTGGTCCGAATACTCATCGACAAGGTTGGCGCCCACCTGCACCAGAAGCGACGCTACCAGGATGAGGACGAACAACCCGGGGTCGGCCTGGCCTTCTCGAAAGGCCAGCGCGGAGCCAACGAGGACGGGTACCACCGACGCGGGCAGCGTGAAGGGGCGCGACGCCCTGTACCAAACACCCACCTTGCTCCACAGCGAAACGGTTGCCGATGCTCTTTGCTCCACTTCTCGATGACCTACCAGGGATGATGCCGAAATCTGTCGAAATCGGGAGCGCGCTTCTCCAAGAAGGCGTTGCTGCCCTCTCTGCATTCGTCCGTGGTGTAGTAGAGGGCGGTAGCGCCGTGGGCCAGGTTCTGTATGCCGTAGACGTGGTCGGTGTCTGCGTTGAAGCCGTGCTTGAGAAACCTCAGCGCGGCGGGACTCTTCTCCAGCAGTTCCCGGCTCCACTCCATGACGGTCGATTCAAGCTCGGCCTGGGGCACCACGGCGTTGACCAGCCCCATACGCAGCGCTTCCTCCGCCGGATAGCGGCGGCAGAGGTACCAGATCTCGCGCGCCTTCTTCTCGCCGACGATGCGCGCCAGGAAAATAGCGCCGAACCCGGCGTCGAAGCTGCCGAACTTGGGCCCTATCTGCCCGAAGACCGCCCTATCCGAGGCGATGGTGAGGTCGCAAAGTACGTGGAGCACGTGCCCCCCGCCGATAGCGTAGCCGTCAACCATCGCGATAACCGGCTTGGGAATCTCGCGGATCAGCCTGTGCAGGTGGGTGACCTGCAGCCGGACACCTCCGGCCTCATCCTGGTAGCCGCCTTCTCCGCGGGTCTTCACGTCGCCGCCGGTGCAGAAATTGCCGTTCTCGCCGGTGAGCACCACGACGCCCACCTGGGTGTCGTTCCATGCGTCCTGGAAGGCGTCCCGCATCTCGTCGACGGTGAGCGGGCGGAAAGCGTTGAGCACTCGCGGGCGGTTGATCGACACTTTTGCCACGCCGCCTTCCTTTGTATAGATGATGTCCTGATAGTCGTCCATAGGTTCCTCCAAAAGTGGTTTAGATAGCTCCTGCGTCGCGCAACCGTGCGACCTTGTCCCCGGATATACCCAGCAAACCGTCCAATATCTCAGAGGTATGCTCGCCCAGCCCCGGTGAAGGCCCGGCGGGGCCGCTGGAGGCCTGGCTGAAGTTGAACGGCGTATTGGCTACCTTCCAGGTCCCCCTGGAGCTGTGCGGTATCTCGGCGATCATGCCGCGGTGGTTGACCTGTGCGTCCTGAGCCACGTCGGCGATGCTGTTCACGGGGCCGCAGGGGATATCCGCCTCCGTGAGCGCCGACAGCCAGTG
>CAYVEN010000077.1:5087-6232 GCA_964450505.1 uncultured Dehalococcoidia bacterium
TCCATCATCATCACCTGGCAGTCCAGCATCGATATGTCTATGTACTGCCCCTGTCCGGTGGCCTCGCGCTGGTAGAGAGCGGCCAGTACGGAGAGAGCGGTGAACACTCCGGCAATGCTGTCTCCCAGGGATGCCCCGGGGCGGGTCAGCGGGCCGTCCGGCTGGCCGGTGACGCTGATGAGTCCCCCCATGGCCTGCACCACAATGTCCAGGGCGGGACGCTGCGACTCCGGGCCGTCCTGCCCGAAACCGGAGATGGCGGCGTAGATTAGGCCCGGATGCAGGCTCTTCACGCTCTCGTACTCCAGTCCAAAGCGCGCCATGGTGCCCGGCACAAAGTTCTCAACCAGCACGTCGCAGTGGGGGAGCATGGAGCGTACCAGTTCCTGCCCCTCTTCCGAAAACAGGTTAACCGTGATACTTTTCTTACCCCGGTTGATGCTTATGAAATATGCGGCTTCATCATCTCCCACCAACGGCCCCAAGTTCCGTGCCGGATCGCCCTGTCCGGGGCGCTCTATCTTGATTACGTCCGCGCCCAAGTCCGCCAGGATCATGGTGCAAAACGGTCCGGCCAGAAGCCTGGTCAGGTCAAGGACTCGTACGCCGCTCAATGGTCCGGTCATCCCACTCCTCCAATCCGGTTTAACGATATGAAAGTAGAACGCGTTTCCTGGCAGGGTTTCTCTATTCCATTCCGCAGGCCGTACGTTACCTCGCAGGGGGTATTCGACACACGGTACGGGCTTCTGCTGTTCCTCCACGGCGACGATGGTTCCATAGGCGTGGGGGAGGCGTCGCCGGTGGGGGCTGGCAGCCAGGAAGAGGTGGAGGCTATTGGAGCGTTCCTTGGCGAAATAGCGCCGCGGCTCCTGGCAACCGAGCCGTCAGCCACGGAGATTACACCCCTGCCGGAGTGGAATGCGCCGCCTGTTCTGCGGTTCGGGATAGAGACGGCTCTCCTCGACCTGCGGGGTAAGGCGCTGATGCGCAACGCCAGCGACCTGTTGACCGGAGCCGCCAGTTCCCTGCCGGTCAACGCTCTCATAGCAGCGGAAACGCCCGCAGAAGCCGCCAGCGAGGCCAGGGATGCGGCCAGCGCAGGGTTCGGAACTGTCAAGCTGAAGGTGGGCCTTGAATCCGCA
>CAYVEN010000078.1:0-1985 GCA_964450505.1 uncultured Dehalococcoidia bacterium
CAGGTGGTGTCGCGTTACCTGCCGCGTACCCCGTTGCACTACTATCCCAGGCTCAGCGAGATGTTGGACGCCGAGGTCCACCTCAAGCATGAGAACCACCAGGCCCTGGGCGCGTTCAAGGCTAGGGGAGGCATCAACACGATGCACAACCTCGGTGATGAAGACCGGCAACGAGGCGTGGTAACGGCGTCTACGGGGAACCACGCTCAGGCCATAGCGTATGCCGGGTCCGTGCTGGGGATCAAGGCCGTTGTTGTGATGCCGGAAGGAAGCAATCCCAGCAAGGTGGCGGCGGTGCAAGCGCTGGGAGCCGACGTCGTCTTTTTCGGCAGCGTGTTCGATGAGTCCAAGACGCACGCCGAGAATTTGCAAAAAGAGTACGGCTACAGGTACATACACTCGGCAAATGAGCCGGACCTGATTGCAGGCGCGGGAACATACGCCCTGGAGATCATGGAAGACCTCCCGGATGTGGAGTACATATTCGTGCCCCTGGGAGGCGGAAGCGGCGCATCCGGAACTTGCATCGCAGCCAAGTCAGTGAATCCGAACGTCAAGGTGATAGCCGTGCAGTCGGAGCAGGCGCAGGGGGCCTATCTCTCCTGGAAGAACGGCGAGATTACGCAAGCGGAAAACAACACTTTCGCGGAAGGTCTGGCCACGGGTTCAGGATACGAGTTGACACAGAGTATCCTGTGGGACATGCTGGACGACTTTGTGCTGGTCAGCGACGACGAGATCAAGGAGTCCATACTGCACCTGATCGAGCGCGCTCATACCCTGGCCGAAGGGGCGGGCGCGGCGGCGCTGGCCGGCGCTATAAAGGTCAAGGAAGAGATACGGAACAGGCGTGTTGTGCTGGTGGTCAGCGGCGGAAATCTCTCGCTGCCCCAGCTCAAGGAAGTATCCGGCATTATCGGATAGGCGCGTCCGTAAGAAACGGATGAGGGCCTGTCCGACGTCGAACGGCCCTCATCGCGGAAGCCCCGGATTCGACAGGCAAGCCCGCCGTGGCGCAAGTCCGGGGCATCGCCAACTATGGCAACGACCCTCAGGAACCCTCTTCCATAACCAGCTTGATGGTGTAGATAAGCCCCCGGTACTCCCGTTCCGTGATTTGCTGTGCTCTTACCACCTCCGTCCGGACGGATGGAGGCGCATTCTGAAAAGCCTGGTAGAGCACGGGCGCACGGTGGTTGAAGTCCCGCTGCAGCTTGGCATGGAGACGCTCCAGGTTCTGCAACGCCTTAGGGTCCAGTCTGAAGTTCAGGGGCGGCTGTCTTAGCTCGCTGCCCTGGATGAAGATTGGCCTGAATTCGGTTGGCACCGGTGTGCCCTCGTCCAGATAGAAGACGCGCACGCCGGGAATGGCAAAGAAACGTACCTGCTTCAAGCTGTAGTCCAGGTCCTGGGTCAATTGTGGAACGTGCTCTGTTTTTCCCCTGGCTCCCAGGACCTCCAACTCAGCCAGCCGCCGTTCCGCGAACTTGGCGTACAGATCCGCTCTGCTCTGGTCGCTGCGCGTGAGGAAAACCTGCGTCTGTTCCATGGCGCGCTTTACGGGATAGAGAGGCTGGTCGGGCGTGGTGTTGCTGGAAGCCGTAACCAGCCCGGTGCCAGTGAACGCCAGAAGGATCATTCCGGCGGTGGCGCTTACCGCCCAGCGATGCCTGGCAGACAGGGAAGTGGCCAGCTTCCTCAGATAACCCAACAGAGTGGACGAGTAACGGTTTGCCTCGTGGTCTTTGATGGCTTGGTGAAGCGCCGTACGAGCCTTTGCCTTGGCTTGGGGACTGGGACTGAAGTCGAGTTGCTGCTTGGACTCCACGGCCACCCTGAGCAGCGGCTCCAGTTCCGCGGCGTGCTCCGGGTACTGCTCAAGGCAAAGCTCCAGGGAGCCGCCTTTGTGCAGTACCTGGTCCAGGCAGGCGTCCAAGACTTGTTCAAATTGGCCCCTCTCTATGTTCACGTTATCCTTCCACCTC
>CAYVEN010000078.1:2085-5577 GCA_964450505.1 uncultured Dehalococcoidia bacterium
ACGCCATTGATAGCTATCTATCCTCTCCAACGCTCTCACGAACACATCTCCGGCCAGTTCTTCCGCGTGTCCGGTATTGCCGATACGTACTGCAATGTAACGGGCGATGCGCTCATAGTCCGATTCGAAGAGGTCGGCCAGGGCGGCTGCGCCCTGCTTCACCTGGTCTGCCTCTGACATCAGCTCCTCTTCAGTCCTCTTTTCCGGTGAGGACGCGCAACTGCGTCGTTCATGATAACGGAACATAGCAAGGAAGTGTCAGGTGGACAACTCCGGCGCTGTATTAGGACGCCTTTAGCTCCGCCAGCTTGGCGTCTATGTTCTCCGCCTCCAACGACAACCTCCCCCACTCCTCCCAAAGAGACCCTGCCTCCTCTTTGAGCACAACGTACCGCTCTCCCGCTGAGGCGAGCTGAGCCGGGCCGTCGAAGTGCCCAGGTCGCGAGAACATGCCCTCCAATTCCGCTATGTTGGCCTCGTAGCCGGAAAGCGAGGCGTTTATCTCCTCTATACGCTTTGCCAATCTGCGAGCTTCCCTTGCAAGAGACCGGCGCTGCTCCTCCTCGGCGCTGCGGGACCGCCCCGTACGTCTCCTCGTGGGGGTGTCTCCTCCTGAAGACGCAATCGCACCGTTAGAGGCTGGATCGGCGGTACCGTCACGGGAATCGGTCTGCTTCCGGTACAAGTACGCATCGTAATCGCCGGGAAAAACTGTGGGACGTCCGGCGTCAATCTCAACTATCTTGTTGGCAAACTGCCGTATGAGGGTGCGGTCATGGGTTATCAGACAGATTGTGCCGTGGTAGTCCTCAAGGGCGTCCGCGAGCACCTCCCTGGAAGCGATGTCCAGGTGGTTCGTCGGTTCATCCATGAGCAGGAGGTTGCTGGGCTGGAGGAGCAGCTTGGCCAGGGCGACCCGCGCCTTCTCACCGCCGGACAGCACGGATACCGGCTTGCGGACGTCGTCGCCGCTGAACAGGAAGCCTCCCAGGGTGGTGCGAAGGTTCTGCTCCGTCTCTCTCGGCGCGGCCCGCTGAAGCTCTTCGATGATCGTGTTGGCCGGGTTGAGGAGTTCGATGACGTGCTGCGCATAGTAGGCCGACGTCACGTTGTGGCCGAGCTTTCTCTCCCCATCGTCGGGTGGAAGGACGCCCGCGAGCAGCTTCAGCATTGTGGTCTTGCCTGCGCCGTTTGGTCCGACCAGGGCAACGCGGTCGCCGCGTGACAGCGTCAGGTTCGTGCCATCATAGACCGTGTTCTCCCCGTAGGACTTGCTCACGTTGGTCAGGGATATGACCTCGGCGCCGCTCCGGGGAGGCGACGGGAACGCAAAGCGGACCTTCTTCGTCATCCTTGGCAGCTCGATGGTCTGCACCTTGCTGAGCTGCCTCAATCGGCTCTGCACCTGGCTGGCCTTCGTTGCCTTGGCCCGAAAACGCTCCACAAACCGCATCTGACGCTTCATCTCGCGCTGCTGCCTGGCCGCGGCCGCCTGCTTGATCTTCAGGGAGCGCTCCCGTGCAATGACGTACTCGTCGTAGTTGCCCCTGGTAATGACCACCTCGTCCTGTTCAATGGCAAGCACCCTGGTTGCAACCTGGTTGAGAAAGGCGCGGTCGTGAGATGTGATGATCACCCCGCCCCGAAAGGAGGCCAGGTATTTCTCAAACCACAGGTTTGCATCAAGGTCAAGGTGGTTGGTCGGCTCATCCAGCAGCAGGAGGTCGGGGTTCTTGAACAGCAGCCTAGCCAGTCCTGCCCGCATGATCCAGCCGCCGCTGAACTCGTCCATGGGCCGGAGAAAGTCCCCTTCCTTGAACCCAAGGCCTGAGAGGATGGCTTTGGCCTCGTGGTCCCTGTCGCCTCCTCCCGCGGCTTCGAGCTCCGTCTCAAGCCGGCCGAGGCGTTGCATCAGTTCGGACTGCTTCGCCGGGTCGGGTTCCGTCGAAAGAGCCTCCTGCGCGGCGGTGACCCCGTCCATGAGCGCAACAACGTCTGGGCTAGTGTCCAGCACCTCTTGGAGGAGAGGTTTGCCCGTAAACAGCGCAGGCTCCTGCTTGAGATAGCCCAGAGAAACGTTGCGCTGTGTGGATATGCTCCCTGAGTCCGCTGAGGCATAGCCCGCCAGAATGTCCAGAAGCGTGGTCTTGCCGGAGCCGTTTGGGCCTACGAGCGCAATACGATCCCCGGCGGCCACAGCGAGGTTGAGACCGCTGAACAGAGTCTTGTCTGAATAGGCTTTGACGATGTTAGACGCAAATAGCAATTCCACACACCCAGGTGCCCATTATATCTGCTGGCCGCAAGTTCGGATGGCAAACGAGTGGCGTCAGTTGGATGGAACGATTAGTCTTAGACCACACTGGTTCCGCCAAGTTGCAGGCCGTGACAACCCGCGCCGTCGTAGCGGTGTACGGAATCATCAAAGCGCACTGTGACTGTGCCGGATCCGCTCTGGAGGTTGGAACGGGAACCCCGTTCCAACCTCCTAAGGCGTATCTTAAACGTCAGGCTGGTCGTCGTAATAGCGCGACGTGAAGAGCAGCCCGTCGTGGCGGATGGCCCACACGTGAGCGTACAAGGTCTCCGAAGACCTGGCATTGGGAAAGACGAAACTGACCCAAGCCCCGTCCTCCGTGGCTGCCGCCATCTCTTCGCCAACCTTCCGGACGCGGCCTAGTTCTTTCAAGTCGGTGCCTATTAGATGTGGAGCGAGGACAGCGACGCGCACAACGTCGTTCTCATCGGCCATAGTCAAGTTCCACTGGCCGTCAACGCTCTCCGCGCTGTTGTAATGGGCGATGGTGGCGTCCAATCCGTTGGCCTGGTAGTACTCTATGGCCTTCTGCACGTACGCCTTGGTATGCCCCGCTGGGTCTTCAACCTGTACGTAGTAGCCTGAGGCGAAGAGCATTCCGTCATGGCGCACGGCGTAGCCCACCTTGGGAACTTCCTTCAGTGTCACCGGATGAGGCCACAAGTACTCCACCCAGACTCCTTCGCCGCCGTCGGTGGCCTTGGCCAGCTCCTTGCCCAGTTCGTAACCGTCGGAACCGACCACGTCCTTGATGTCAGTCCCTATCAAGAGGGGGAGTAGTGGATGGACATGGTAGATATCGTTTTCGTTGGTGGCGAAGAGATACCACTCGCCTTCAAAGCTGGCAACGCTATTGTAGTAATTGAGCATGGATTCCAAGCCTTCGTTATCATAACGTTCTATGGCTTGGCTCACGTACTGGATCGTATACTCCCTTGGGTCGGCGTCCCGCCAGGCCGGGGGGCCGGTCTCGGGCTCGCCGGCGTAGTAGCCTGAGGCGAATATCAGTCCGTCGTGGCGGATGGCCCAAGTGACCTTTTGCTGTTCCTGGCGGGAAACCGGATGGGGCCACAGGTATTCCACCCACCCGCCTTCTTCCGTGGCTTGAGCTATCTCCCTACCCAGCTCCTGCCCGTCGGAGCCGACCACGTCCTTGATGTCGGTGCCGATGAGGT
>CAYVEN010000079.1:0-5329 GCA_964450505.1 uncultured Dehalococcoidia bacterium
TGTAAAATGGCGTTACGGCTTAGGGGGTTGAGAATGGCTGAAGCGCAGAAGGGGAGACTGAGGAAAAGCAGTTCCGACCGCGTGATGTTCGGTGTAGCGGGAGGACTGGCTGAGCACCTTGATATCGACTCCACCCTGGTACGGGTCGCGTTCGTGGTTCTTGGCTTCGCCAGCGGCATAGGCCTCATCGCCTATATAGTGCTTGCCTTGGTTATGCCGGAGGCCGTTGAAGGCGCTGCGCCGGCGCAGGACTCCATGCCGGAACAGGACTCTACGCCCGACACGGGAGCAGAGGCCAGGACAAAGCGAAACCGCAACTTGATAGGCGGCCTTCTGGTCATCATCGGGGTCGTTTTCCTGCTGCTGCAGTTCGAATTCTTGTCATGGCTGAGGTGGAGCCTGGTCTGGCCGCTGATTATCATAGGCGCAGGCGTCGCCCTCATATGGGACCGGACGAGAAGCTAGCTCATGGCCGATAAACGGCGCGGAAGAGGGCTGCCCCACGGTGGCCCGTCCACCGCGCCCCTGGACTCCCGACTTCTCGGGAGTGACGCTTTGTTGCGCTGGCATGACGGCTTGCCGCTCTCCCGCTCAAATGGTTCGACATGCTCACCATGAGCGGGGGTCTTCTACAAGACCCATCACCTGAACGGCTTCCCTAAGAACCGCTCTCTTCTGCCAGCGCCTCTAGGATTCCGCGGCTGTACATTTGGTGGACTTCTATGATGTGCTCAACGACCTGGCGGGGCGTCCATTCGCCCTCGGCGTGTGACCTGTCAAGGTCTTCGTCGGAGAGGCCAACGAGCAGCCCCTGGAGCTGGCCCTGGGCAGACCGTATGCGGCTGAGGATGAGCTGGGCCTCCGTCTGCTCCACGCCCAGCCCGGTTAGGGCCTTCACCATATGGACGGTGTGCTCGTATTCGTGGCCGAGGAGTCGATAGAAGATCTGTCTAACGTTGTTGGACGCCCGGCTGCTAGGTATTGTGAGCAGCATTTGCTCTTCTTCGACGTCTTCCAGCTTCCCGATGGTCTCATCGAGAGAGGAACGGAGTCTGGCGAGGATATCGTCTACGGCGGTCATGGTAGCCTCCAAGAAAAGGGTAGGGGACAGATGTTATCACATGGAGGACGGGCAAGTGGGCTGGAGAGACGGAGTTTGCGGTTAGGGGCCTAGTTTGCTGTGGAAAGAGATTCTTCGCTTCGCTCAAGAATGACACCGCCCCGCCAGATTGCTTCGCTTCGCTCGCGATGACGGATGGGGGGTGTGACGAGTGGGGCTACGGTATGTCCACGGGCAGGCCAAGCTCCATTGAGGTTGTCCTGAGCCATTCAATCGTCTCGCCGCTGAGGGGGATGCCGTTCGCCAGCCGATCTTGCTCCGTCTCGTGCTCGATGAGGCCGGGATAGAGGACGCGTTCCTCGCCGGGAGCGGGCTTGGTCTGGCGCAGGGCGCTCAGCATCCCGTCCATGTTCTCTTTGAACTCGGCCAGATCGGTGAATTTGGAGATGTCGTAGGCGATGAAAGCTCCCTTCATGCCGTTGCGCAGCTTCTGCATGCTTGGCATCGCGCCTGCCAGCAGCGTGGCGAGCACCTCCGGGACCAGGGATAGCGCGTAACCCTTGTGAGACCCCATCTCTCGGGTGCTGCCCAGCGGTAGATGGAAGAACTCACCGGGAGGCGGAGCGGGCCCCGCTTCCATTATAGGCCTGCCCTGGCTGTCCGAGATCCATCCCGCCGGGACGTCCTTGCCCGCTTGGTGAAGGAGCATCACCTTGTTGGCAATGGGCACCGACGCCGAGATGTCGATGAGCAGGGGAGCTTCCCTGCCGGCAGGCGCGGCCAGCCCTATCGGGTTGGCGCCCAGCCTGGGTTCCGCGCCAAAGGTGGGCAGAACGCCCACTCCGCCGCTGGAAGCCGTCATGCAGACACCGACCATGTCCTGCCGCGCTGCCAGCATGGCGAAGTGTCCCACCGCGCCCAGGTGACCGCAGTTGGCCACGCTGACCATACCGGTGCCGAAGCGGCGCGCCTTTTCCATTGCCATCTCCATCAGCTCGCGGCCTATGGAGATCCCCAGGGCGCGGTCGGCGTCGATGGTGGCGGTGGCGGGCGCTTCCCGGACGATGCGCCAGTCCGGCCCTGGATTGAGGAGGCCGTCGCGGAACTGCTGCAAGTAGCCGCGCAGCATGTTGACGCCGTGGCTCTCTATGCCGCGCAGGTCAGTGGCAACCAGCACATCGGCTGCGTCAGCGGCGTGCCGATCTGTAAGGCCAAGCGCACTCAATATGGCGGCTGCGGTTGTCCTGAGGGGGCCGAGGGCCACTCGTATGCGGTCAGTGGTCAACTATTCACCCTCGAAGAAGCGCCTTACGTTGTCCCGGTTCAGGCGGTTGACCTTCTCCTCAGGCACTCCCAACTCTATGAGGCGGGGCAGCACATTCCGCTTCACAAAGAGATAGCCGTCCGGGTTGCGCTGCCAGCGCGACTCCCGTTCCCCGGCGTTGGCGCGGTGCTGCCGTAGATTGAAATCGTGGGAGAGCATGATGCGGTCGCCGTAGCCCCGGTCTATCAGTTCCTTGAGCACCTGCGCGCGAGTCTCCCAGTCCGGGTCGCTACCCGGGAAGTGGTCCATACCGAGCCACGCCCCTTTCTCTACGAGGCCGCCCAGGTATTCCACGTCCGTGGAGTCGTTGCTGTGTCCTATGCAGACGCGGTTGAGGTCGACGCCCTCGTCTTGGAAGATGCGCACTTGGTCATTGCCCACGCGCGCCGGCGCATATGTATGTGTGAGGATGGGTACGTTGGTCTCTTTGTGGGCGCGCGCCACGGCACGGCTCACCGGCTCGAATCGCTCCGTGATTCCCTCGGCGTCCGTGGACAGCTTTATGACGCCCGCCTTGATCCCGGTGCCCTCTATCCCTTCTCGCACCTCTCGCACGTAGAGGGGAGCTATCATATCCGGCTCCGCGCTGACGAACTCGCGGGGCGGCACCAGCCAGCTTCCCGTGGTGCAGATGATGTTGACCCCGCTCTGGCGCGACACCTCCTCCAGCAGGAGCACGTCCCGTCCCAAATCGAAGGGGGCCATGTCTATGATGGTGCGCAGGTTCTCGGCAAGGCACTCCTTGAGGTGGGCCACGGCCGTCCGGATGGTGCCCTCCCTGTCGATGAACTCCGGATAGACCTCCTTCATCCCAGCCGACGTGCTCAGCACGTGCTCGTGGACAAGGGTGTAGCCCAGCTCCGAGCTATCAATAGTGCCTAGGACTGTGTTGATGGTTGTCATGGCGGGCCTCCTATGGATTGGGTCATGGTAAGGCCAGTTTGTCTCTTACACAAGACTCCGCTACTGTGCCAATACCGGGGGCGAATTGCAACTTCCCGCCCAACTCATTACTATTCAGCAGGAAACGCCAAAGGAGCTAAACATGCCGCTGGTCATCGGAGTAACGGGATCCATAGCCGTGGGGAAGGGTCTGGTCTGCCAGACGCTGGTCGAGCTGGGAGCCGTCCACTGCGACGTGGACAAGCTGGTGCACCGGATGTACGACCCGGGCAAACCCGCATTCGACAGGATAGTGGCCATCTTCGGCGAAGACGTTGTTGGCGATGACGGCTACATAGACCGCAGAGCGCTCGGCTCCAAGGTCTTCGGCAAGCCGGATGAGCTGAAGAAGCTTACCGATGCCATAGGCGACATGACGTCCGAGGTGCGCAAGCAGATCGAACTGTGGCGCGCCACTATGAGCGACGGCGAGACGGCTGTGCTGGAAGCGGTGAACTACGTGGAGCGAGGCCACGGCCAGTGGTGCGACGTCACCTGGCTCATAGCCACCGATGAGGACACGGCGAGGCATAGGTTGATGGAGCGCAACAACCTGACCCGCGAACAGGCCGACCAGCGCCTGGCCAGCCAGGTGCCATGGACGCAGCGCGAACCTGCATCGGACTTGGTCATCCACAACGACGGTACGCCGGAAGAGCTAGTTTCCACCATAAAGCAGGAGTACGACAAAGCGCGCCGCCTCTTCGATGAGGGAGAGCTGCCCGCTTCCCGGTTTCACGACTGGTGGGCGGTGAACCGCACTTACTAGGGGTGCAGGCAACATGACACAGATATCTCCACACGTTTACAGGCTGTTCATCGAGGAACCCGTGGATGGGTTCGGCATTATGCACGCCGGAGGCACCAACATCTACTTTGTGGGAGACCCCAAGGATCGGATGACGCTCATCGATACCGGCGAGCATTACCGAGACTGGACGCAGCGCATCCTGGAGTACCACCGAGGCATGGGCAGCCCCAGGATAAGCGCCATCCTCATCACACACGGTCACGGAGACCACGTAGGCGGCGCGGACCGGCTACAGGAGGTCATGGACTGTCCGGTGAGATGCCATCCCAAGCTTGCTCCAAGGATGGAGCGGGTGCTGGGGCCGGGCGCGGTGGAGAAGCTGCGCTCCAGGGAGCTGATACGCACCGGAGGCGAAGCGGCACTGCGGGCTCTGTTCACCCCGGGGCACGAGGTAGACCACGTCTGCTACTACCTGGCTGCCGACAGAGTGATGTTCACCGGAGATACCGTGCTGGGCGGTTCATCGTCGTCGGTGCGGGACCTTGGCTCCTACATGAAATCGCTGCAACTGCTCGCCGGCTTCAAACCGGACAGGGTGTTTCCAGGTCATGGCAGGCTGGTGGAAAACGGCGACGCCTACATCCGGCAGTACATAGAACACCGCTTGCGGAGAGAAGGGCAGATACTGGCAGCGCTTGGGGACGGGCATACGGACGTTTACGACATTGTAAGAGCGGTCTACCCCAGGAATCTGCGCCGCAGTCTCAGGGAAGCGGCGGCGCGCAACGTGCGCACGCACCTGGCAAAGCTGGTGCAGGAGGGCAGGGTACGGGAAACGTCGCCGGGCTATTCGCCGGTCTGCGAAAGTTCCCGTTCCTAGCGACTCCTTGCTCCGCTCATTTGGTTCCCTTCGGCTAGGCTCAGGGTAAACTCTAGGCTCACCATGAGCGGGGTGTGGGCAAGCTCCGTCGTCACGGGCATGACGTACACATCGTAGTTTTGCGGACAGAGGTTTTGGGTTCTTCGTCGCTGTGCTCCTCAGAACGACAGAAGAGGGGTGCGCTTCTCTCGGGGAGGCGGGAGTCTATACCCCACGGCCCTGGGTTCCCGCCTGCGCGGGAACGACGGAAGGGGAATGCGGGCAGGGGTTTGCCGCGGCTTAGGGGCTGTAGAGACTGCTAGCCTACCCGTATTGGTTGGCTTTCAAACTCGGTCATTTCCGTGATCAGGTCCGCCGCCCACTTGTAGATGT
>CAYVEN010000080.1:0-5265 GCA_964450505.1 uncultured Dehalococcoidia bacterium
GGCGAGCATATAATCCCCGCAACTTAACAATAGAACCACTGCCCGTTCAGGTGCCCGCCCAGGGAGAATAGGGAAGGCGGTGAAAGTCCGCCGCGGTAGCGCCACTGTAAGCGGGAGCTTGGCCCGAATCCACTGCCGGAAAGTCCGGTGGGAAGGAACCGGTGCACAAACCCAGCCCGCAAGCCAGGAGACCTGCCTGAACGGAAGGTGACCACTCTCCGCCTCAGAGAGGGTCCCTCGAGTCTAGGGATAGAATTCCCGGCCAGCGCACATCGAGACCTCCGGCGGAGAACCGCGGGAGGTTATTTCTTGATAAGGACCGTTGGCGCAAACGCGCTGCGTAGCTACCGGCAATCGGGCGTGGTGACCCGGCTGGCGGCCAGTTCCTGCGTCATCCTCCTGCTGGTGCTGGCTACCGCGCTGGTTTCCCTCAGCATGGGCCCTGTCAACATCTCCGTTGACCGTGTCGCCTCAATTGTGCTGTCCTACGCCGGGCTGGACTTGGCCCCCTTTGGCCGCACTGAGCAGCTCATAATCGAGCAGATAAGGCTCCCCAGGATTGTGGTCGGAGCCCTTGTCGGCATGGCATTGGGCGTCGCCGGCGCGACAATGCAGGGCCTGTTCCGCAACCCCATGGCAGACCCAGGGATAATCGGGGTATCGGCGGGTGGAGCGTTGGGAGCAGTCGTGGCCATCGCCACCGGAATGACCGGCCTGTTCTTTCTCGCCCTGCCTGTATTTGCCTTCGTGGGCGCCATGGGAGCAGCGTTTCTCGTCTACGGTATCGCCGCGGTAGGAGGCCGCTTCTCCATGGCTACGCTGCTTCTGGCTGGCGTGGCGGTCAACGCATTCCTGGGGGCGATTGTCTCCGCAATCATCATCCTGCTCCCCGACAACGGCGCGCTCCGCGAGATACTCTTCTGGCTCGCCGGTGGCCTGGACTCCCGTTCCTGGGAGCACGTGCGGATTTCCGCGCCCCTGGTCCTGGTGGGGACGGCTGTGATCATGGTCATGACCAGGGACCTCAATCTACTCACCCTCGGTGACGACGAAGCTCGCTCAATGGGCATACGGGTTGACGCAGCACGGGTGTTCCTGCTGGCGGCGGCGGCGCTGGTCACCGGCGCTGCCGTGGCGGTAAGCGGGACAATAGCCTTCGTCGGCCTAGTGACCCCTCACATCCTCCGCCTGGTCCTCGGGCCGGACCACCGCGTCCTCGTCCCCATGAGCGCCCTGGGCGGGGCCGCGTTCGTCATACTGGCTGACACGGTCGCCCGGGTCGTCATTCAGCCGGCGGAGCTCCGCGTCAGCATCATCACCGCCTTTGTAGGCGCGCCGTTCTTCATCTTCCTGCTCATAAAGAACAAACGACAGGTCTACTCCCTATGAGAATACTAAAAGCAGAAAGGAGCCATCTTGATTTCTAGAAAGCGCTGCATCCCATTGGCATCTCTATCTTTCCTAATTGTACTGTTGCTGGCGGCGTGTTCATCAGCGACCCCGACGCCCACGGCTACACCCACCCAGGCGCCGGCCGCAGTATCCACAGTCACCGTTCTCCCAGCCTCGATACCAACGCCGACACCCACTCCTGCGCCGTCTCCAACGCCCACCGCAACCGCTACCCCGGTGCCGACCACTGCCACCAGCCCCCCGGTTCCAACATCAACCCCTACTCCCACCCCTACCCCATCTCCTACGCCCACGGCTACGCTAGTCCCCACCGCCACTCCCATATCACTGGCGTCTGAGTTTGAAGGCGTCCCTGGAATCGTTGATCCCACCAACTTCGGCTGGCCGCGCCAGGTCGAAGGCCTCAACGGTATGGTCACCATTCCCAGCAAACCGTCAAGGATCATAACCGCTTCCGTCGGCCACGATGAAATAGCAGTGTCGCTCATACCACTGTCCAGGCTCGTCGGAGTAGGAGACGCCACAAAGAACACCACTTTTTCCAACGTAGCCCACTTGGTGCAGGACATCCCCACGATCACCAGGGATCCGGAGACCATTGTCGCTCTTTCTCCAGATACGGTAGTCACCAGCCCGTTCTTTGCGGCGGAGGGTATTGACGCCCTGTCCAGGCTCGGCATTCCCGTGGTACAGACCGACCTGATACAGGGGCCTGAGGAAAGAATTGAGAACATCCTTCTCATGGGGTACATTCTTGGAGAGGAGGAACGCGCCGTAGAGTTTGCCGCGGAGGTCCGGGACAGATACGACTCCTTGGTGACCGCAACAGACGCCGCCAGCCCCAAGCCCCGTGTCCTTGCCTTGACTCAATACTCGGATACCATCTGGACAGCCGGAGCAGGTTCAACGGAGGGCGGCATAATCACCGCCGCCGGAGGGATCAACACCGCCGAAGAGGCCGGTATTACGGGGAACCTGCCCACCAACCTTGAAGGGGTGATTGCCATGGCCCCAGACGTAGTGATTATTCCCCAACCGGCGGAGTTTGGCGCTGGGGAGTTCCGCCAGAGCCTGCTGGAAAATGCAGCCCTTGCTGAGGTCCCGGCAATCAAGAACGGCCAGGTACACGTCGTGGAAAGCAAGCACTTTACCACGCTGTCCCATTGGAATATCCTCGGGATAGAGGCTCTGGCCCGCATCCTCTGGCCGGACCTTTTCCCCGATCCGGTAGACTATGAATTCAGCCTTGCCGAATAGGATGGGCCTATGAAGAAACAAAGCTCTAGCGCCGTAAGCGCGGAAGGGCTCCACTACGAAGTGGATGCCAAATCACTCCTGGACGGAGTGGACTTGCATGTCGAACAGGGACAGTTCGTTGGTTTGATAGGACCCAACGGCGCGGGGAAGACAATGCTGCTCAGGGCCATAGCGGGAGTCCTTGGCTACAGCGAGGGCGTAGTGCTGTTGGACGGAACCGACGTCAAGAACGGTTCGCCCCGGGACATCGCCAGGGCCATGGCCCTTGTGCCCCAGGTGGCGCCCTACACCCAGGGCTTCACGGCGCTGGAGCTTGTACTCATGGGAAGGTACCCTCACCTGGGCCGGTTCCAAATAGAGGGCAGAGAGGACAACCTGATTGCCAGGGACGCCATGCGCTTGACCGAGACCGAGCAGTTCACGGACAGGACCCTGGACACCCTTTCCGGCGGCGAGCGCCAGCGCATCTTCGTCTCCCGTGCCCTGGCACAGCAGCCCCACGTCCTCCTGCTGGACGAACCCACCTCCAACCTGGATATCCTTCACCAGCTCAAGGTAATCAGCCTGGTTAGGAAGATGGTGGACGACGGGCTGACTGCCATTGCCGCAATCCACGACCTGCAGATGGCGGCCCGCTACTGCGACCGGCTGGCGCTGATGAAGGACGGTAGAATCCTAGCTAAAGGCTCGCCGGAGGAGGTGCTGATCCCGGAGACCATTCAGGCCTCCTTTGGCGTGAAAGCCGCCGTATATCGAGACCCGGTTGCCGGCTCCCTGGCCTTGAGCCTGCTTGACCCGGCGGAGGAACAGCCCGTTATCGCAGCTTCTGATGGCGTCGCAATGCCTCTGGCGCCGGAGCCGGACGCCCGCAGAGCCATTGGAATAGGAGGTGAAACGTGAACACCCAGGACCCCGCCGCGACGCCACGCAGACCGGACGGGCTTCGTCATGGCCGCATTGGTCTTGTGATAGTGAACACCGGCGACGGCAAGGGAAAGACCACCGCCGCCCTGGGAGTGGTCTTTCGTGCCTGGGGCAGGGACTTTCGAGTCAAGATGTTCCAGTTCATCAAGCATACGGGAGCGCGCTTTGGGGAACACCACGCGGCGGATCGGATAGGCATCCCAGTTGAGTCCTTAGGCGACGGCTTCACCTGGCTCTCCAAGGACATGGACCAAAGCGCGGCCATGGCCGTGGCGCAGTGGGAGCGCTGCAAGGATGCAATACTGAAGGGCGAAGAGGACATCATTGTCCTGGACGAGTTCACCTACCCCATGCACTACGGCTGGATATCGGTTAAAGAGGTGGTGGAAACCCTGCAGCGGAGGCCGCCGGAACTGCACGTGATTATCACGGGCCGCTACGCTCCCCAAGAGCTCATTGACTGCGCCGACCTTGTGACGGAAATGAAAATGATCAAGCATCCCTACGAAGACCACGGAATCGTGGCTCAGAGGGGCATCGAGTTTTGAGGCAAGGCCACTACGTGGCCTACCTGGTCATGTTCCTGCACAAATCGACAAACCCCTTGCATTTTCCCCTATTGCAATGTTATATTGCATAAGTAAGGGGAATATAGATAAGTAATGCAGGAGATGGCGCCGCCATGTATGAATCTGGAATAACAGCAAAAGGTCAGACCACACTGCCCAAGGTGGTTAGGGAAGCACTTGGCGTGCAGTATGGAGACCGCGTCAGGTACATCATCCACGGGGATGAGGTCCGTATGTTGCCCGTGCGTCCCATTGGTAGGTTGTACGGCATGCTCAAGTACGACGGTCCGCCTGTAACCCTGGAAGACATGGAGCGTGCCATTGCCGATGGGGCTATCAAGGCGTGATTGCCCTCGATACCAACGTGCTGGTTCGTTACCTTGTTCGCGACGACCCGGAGCAGGCCGATTCAGCCATGCTTCTGCTGGAAGGGTTGGATTCGGAGTGCCCTGGCTTCATCTGCCGCGAGGTGATGATGGAGGTGGTCTGGGTGCTGGAACGAGCGTACAAGTTCCCCCGTGCCCAGATCGCTGATGTGCTGGCAGAGCTAATCGCAACGGATGGCCTTGTCATAGAAACCGCTGATGAAGTGGGCCGCGCAGCTATAAGCTACCGCCAGCCGGGAGCCGAGTTCTCGGATTTAATGATTCTCGCAGCCTCCGAACGCGTGGGCGCCAAGCCCCTCTACACCTTCGACCGCAAGCTAGCTCGAATGCAGGGCACAGCGCTGGTGGGAGAGGAACGATATGGCCCTGCGCCTGATTTCTAGTTAGCAGTTTGCATTTTCCCTTCGAGCTTCACCACTCTGGCAAATAGCTAAGCCACAATAGGGAACGAATTCGTCCCACCCTTCGTATTATCTAGTGAACAGTCTCATCTACACCAATACGGAGCTAGTGCGGATGAAAGCCAAGGTCAAGAACACTCTGCTAGCCGCAATAGGCATTTTGGTCGTCCTGGTGGCGTTGGCCGCTTGTGGAGGCAATCCCAGCGCATCTGTGAACGGCACCGTCACCTATCGGGAGCGGTTGGCTCTCTCTCCGGGAGCAAAGCTTGTGGTGGAACTGCGCGACGTGTCTTATATGGATGCCGCGGCACCGCT
>CAYVEN010000081.1:0-4343 GCA_964450505.1 uncultured Dehalococcoidia bacterium
ATGCAGTCCAGGAATCGTAGGTGGCCTCCAGCTCCTTGAGGTAGTACCTCAGCTCAGGGTTCTGCTCAATCTGCCTCGAGACCTGCTGGTACTGCTGCTGCCCTTCCCGGTTGTCGGCCAGCCCTTCCGGGAAGCCGTACATATAGCAAAGAGTGCCCAGCAGGCGGGACACGCCGTTATGGTCCTCATCCAGCCTGGCGATTGAAGGCAGCCGCACCAGGATATTCGCGTCCTCTATGCCCTGCTCCGCCGCCCTGCTGCCCACCAGGTTCATTATGGAGGTGCGACCTGAATAGCGGCTCTGCTGCCTCACCATGGTGCCCGGCAGGCCCATGTCTTCACCGTTGAGTGTCGCCATCACCGGCAGAGGCCGGGTGTGGGGCACGTCCGACCACATGCTGCCGATGCGGCAGTACCGCTCCACGCCCAAACGCTGCATCAACTCCACTATGGAATCGACATATTCGTCGGTGTTGGCGTGCGGCTCCAGCAGGCGCATCGTGACGAAGTCGATACCGGCGTGGCCCCTGGCGTACTTGACGTGGACGTTGGGAATCGAAGTCTCGCGGCGTCCTTCTATGGAGAAGATGGTCGGACGGTAGCGGGTGAAATCGAAGTAGCGGCCGGGATTGGCCAGCGACGCCAGGTCGCGGGCGTCTATGTCCCGTTCCAGCCGTTCCAAGGCAATGGTCGCCGACTTGCCCACGTTTACCCACGGCGACAGCGACCCTATAACGTGCGGCTGTCGCAGCTCAGGCAACGGCTCCAGCAGCTTGAAGTTCCCTACCCACATGAAGGCCTCTCAAGGGCCAAGGCGTTCAATACGCCACTCCCCGCTTTCTTCCAGAGTATATCTCAAACGGTCGTGCAGGCGGTGCTCCCTGGACTGCCAGAACTCCATCACCCTGACCCGCAGCCTGTACCCTCCCCAGTCCGGCGGCCTGGGAACATCGTCCCTGAACCTTGTGTCGTATTCGCTCCAGCGCTCTTCCAGCCACCGCCTTTCCGGGATTACCTTGCTCTGCTCGGAGGCCCAGGCGGCTACCCGGCTCTCGCGGGAGCGGCTCCGGAAGTAAGCGTCCGACTCCTCCGCCGTCGCCATCTCGATGCTGCCCTCCGCCCTGACCTGGCGGCTCAGCTTGGGCCAGTGGAACACCACGGCGGCTCTGGGGTTGTCCTTCAGCTCCTCACCCTTCCGGCTGATGTAGCTGGTGAAGAAGACCAGGCACCCCTCACCGACGGCGCGCAGCAGCACCACGCGAGCGGAAGGCGCGCCATCCTTGCCGGCGGTGGCCAGCGCCATGGCGTCGGGAAAATCCTCGCCCGCTTGCCGCGCCTCCTCGTACCACAGGTTGAACTGCTGGAACGCGTCCCCCGAAACCGTATTCTCCTCCAACGCCGTCATCTGCCCCTCGACTTCATCCAATCCTCGTGCGAAGGAACCTCTTCGCCCACCACGTACAGCATATAGTACGCCCCCATATCGCCCAGGAACTTGAACTCCTTGCGCAGAGCAGCAACCGTTCCCTCAAAACCGCCGTGTGACCTGAGATAGCTCTTGAAAGAGCCGTGCTGCTTGTCCAGCTCCACCATCCTCGCCGCGTTGCTCACGATGGCCTCTATCTTGCGGCGGTTCCGGATCACCCGTGTATCTCCGGCAATCGCATCTATTTCAGCCAGCGACATGCTCGCTACCCTCTCCGCATCGAAGTCGTGGAACACCTCCCTTGTCCCCGTCCACTTGTTCTCCACGACCCTCCAGGACATCCCGGTCTGAAATACGGCCTTGCTCATAACGTCCAGGTAATCGCCCAAGCGTTGCGGATTGATCTGTTCGGGCGCTTTCATCTCACTGCCGGGCATGTATCCTCCATTGGAACGCTTGTCACGTGGATGCGTATTCTATACGAAAAGCGTCCGCTATAATGCAAAACCTCTTCCCCCTTGATGGAGGAAAGATTGAGCCATCCCCGTACCACGATACGGGGAAAGGCGTCCAGGAGTGGTCATTGGTGCGTCATGCCCGTGACTACGTCCCCTTACGTCTTGCCCGCGCAGGCGGGCATCCAGGGGTGACGGGCTGTGTGCCCGCTTGCCCGTTTGCCCTATAATGCCATGCAGACCTTTGCAAAACCTCTTCCCCCTTGATGGGGGAAGATTGAGATGGGGGTGACCACAAGGGTCTCCCATACGGAGGCGTAACTATGGCAAAGCGTTACTGGCTGTTCAAATCGGAGCCCGGCGCATACTCCTTCGACGACCTGGTCGACGACGGTGTGGCCGAGTGGGACGGTGTGCGCAACTTCAAGGCGCGCAATTACCTGCGAGACGAGGTCAAACAGGGCGACGGCGTTCTCTTCTACCACAGCAACACCGACCCCATTGCCATCGTGGGCGCCGCCCAGGTGGTCCGTGAAGGCTACCCCGACGACACGGCGTGGGACCCGGACTCAGACCACCCCGACCCCAAAAGCACCCCCAACAACCCAATCTGGTACATGGTCGACCTCAAGCCGCTGGAACGGTTCACCCGCATAGTAACCCGCGACGAGCTGAAAGAGGCGCCGCAGCTGGCAAACATGGGCGTCCTCAAACGCGGCAACCGCCTCTCCATTCAGCCCGTCACGGAAGAAGAGTGGAACGCCGTCCGCCAGATGGGAGAGCCTGTAGCAATTTAGGAAGACTACTTAGGGGCAACCACAAGGGTTGCCCTCTCCTGGGTGTCTACAGCCAGTCCTGTTCAACATCGGTCTCGGTGAGGGTGATCATTAGCACTTGACTTTGTGTCAAGTGCCATATAGCATCTTTACATAGGCTGGTCACTGCGTATGCGGGGGCTGGCCTTCTTCTTTAGGCAATACTACAAGGCCATAGCCGTCGACACGTCCTCGGGGACTGCGCCGGAATTTCTGCGTGATCACTTCCCAGTCTGCCTTGCTTGGTTTACCCAGAACACGACGTCCGATGGGTGAGACCACCAGGTCGGCCAACTGTAACCCCGCTATGTTGTCCATCTTAGAGCGGAAGGACAGCCCTACAATACGGTCCTCGATCATACTTCCCTGAATATAGTAGGTTCCTGCGATCTTTAGATTCAGCCACGCCAGTTCCAATTGACGATCCAACATCTGATCTCGCTGTTCCACTACAATGACTCCACTCTTGCTTTCGTTGCCTAAGTCGAAGCAGAAGCGCTCCACCAAGATGTTGAGGCTGAGCAGATATGGGTCAAGAGCCGCCAGCCCATATCTGCCTAGGTGCTCATCCTTGCGAATTACGCAAGCCACTACCGAATATTCCAGGTCCGTCATCAAGTCGTTTAGCCGAGCGTAGAAATGGTTGCGGAAGCCAGTATCCTGCATGGCCTCAAAGCCATTCCGGTTGCGGGCAATGTCAGATGTGTGCAGGATGATGTCGGTGGTTCCAAATAGCTCCTGTTTGAACCCGTCGAGTTTGTCCGTCAGCGTGCCTTCAGCGTAGGCTTTGTCCATGATGACTCCACCCAGTACAAAAACAGGGTATTGAGGATCGATCACAGATAGATTGTGGTCACCTGATTCGTCAAGGAACAAGACTTTCACAGGCACGCCTCCGCAGTTGCCATGTTACCCCCTCACCCCCTCACCGACATCTTTCCCGCCGAGTAGCCCCCGTCCACAAACAGCGTCTGCCCCGTGATGTACCCCGCCTGCGGCGAGGCAAGAAACGCCACCGCCTCGGCCATATCCTCCGGCGTTCCCGTCCTCCCCAGCGCCGTCTGCTCGATGAACGCCTTCTGATAAGCCTCGCTGGGCGGGTTCCACACCGGCGAATCGGTCATGGTGAGTCCCGGCGCCACCGCGTTGACGGTGATGCCGTGCGGGCCCAGCTCCATCGCCAGCACGCGAGTGAACTGCAGCAAGCCCGCCTTCGACGCCGAGTACGCCGCGCTGTTCACACGTGCATTCTCTCCCGCCGTCGACGCTATGCTTACGATACGTCCTCCCTGGCTCTGGTCTATCATCGCCCTCGCCGCGGCCCGCGAGCAGAGGAATGCCCCCTTCAGGTTCACCGCCATTATGCGGTCCCACTCCGCCTCGGTTATCTCCAGCACGCCGGAGTTGTGCCCCACACCGGCGTCGTTCACCAGGATGTCCACCCTTCCATATGCTCTGACCACTCCCTGGAACAGCCGCTCCACCTGCGCCGAGTCCGATACGTCGCACATGAACACGCCCGCCGTGTGGCCTCCTGCCTCCAGCTCCTGCGACGTTTCCATGGCTAGGCTTTGGTCTATGTCGGCGATGGCAATGACGGCTCCCTTTGCCGCCAGCGCGAAGGCAATCGCTTTGCCTATTCCCGCC